>JBEGRP010000113.1:0-3788 GCA_041180345.1 Actinomycetota bacterium
CTTCGGAATCGCACTGCTAGCCACGTTACTAATCGTGAAGCCCGAGCTTCGCGGGGCGGCTCTGCAGTAGTTAGCATTTGACCATGGCATACGTTCTGATCAATCACGGTTGGGGTAACGTGCGACCCACCGAGCACTGGCAAAGACGGCTAGCCGTGGCGCTTCGTCGCCAGGGCCATCAGGTGTTTTATCCGCAGTACCCCGACACCGAGGAGCCAGACTTTGCCAGCTGGAGTTGGTTGCTGCAGTCGGAATTGGACATACTGCTCCAAACCCGCGGCGAAAGTACCGATGAGGTGATTGTGATCGGCCACTCGCTGGCCAATGTGCTCTGGCTCAAAGCTGCCCATGATGGTTTGCTTCCGAAGGGGTTCCAGGTGGACCGATTGCTGATGGTGGCACCGCCAGAGCGCTCCGGTATCTCGGTGCTGCCGTCTTTTGACATAGCCGCGAGTGAGTCCCAGCTTCGCTCTGCTCTGCACGCGTCCGCAAAGTCAATCACCTTGCTTGGCAGCGACAACGACCCGTGGAGCCCCAGTGGGCTGCAAGCTGGAGTCGGTGATCTGCTGGGTTTGACGGCCGTCATAATTCCGGGTGCGGCACACCTGTCGCATAAAGACGGCTGGGGCCAGTGGCAGGGTGTAATCGATTGGGTCAATGACCCAAATGCCGACCTCACAGTTCGCTGAGTGAGGCAGCAGCAGGCTCAGCTGCGGGCTAGATAGGCTATTGCCATGCGTATTCTCTTGATTGGTGCCGGCGGCGTCGGTGACGCAATTGCCAAGGTGGCCGCCCACCGAGATTTCTTCGAACTCATGGTTGTGGCCGACTATGACCAGTCGCGTTGTGACCAAACCATTGACTGGATTCGCGGCCGTCACGGAGCTACCGTAGCGGAGCGATTTGTCTCAGAAAAGATTGACGCATCCATCGCGGCAAATGTCACCGAGTTGGCTCGACAATACGACATCACCCACGTTGTAAATGCGGTCGAGCCACGCTTCGTGCCAACTATCTTTAGCGGAACCTTCACCGCCGGTGCGGACTACATCGATATGGCGATGAGCCTTAGCGAGCCGCACCCGACCGATCCATTCCACAAGACTGGCATCAAACTCGGCGATGCCCAGTTTGCGGTAAACGAGCAGTGGGAGCGCGCTGGCCGGCTGGCCCTGGTAGGCGCTGGCGTTGAGCCTGGGCTTTCCAACATCTTCGCTCGCTATGCTGCCGAAAACCTGTTCTCGGAAATCGCCGAAATCGGTGTGCGCGATGGCGCCAATCTGGTGGTTCGAGACGAGGACGGCAACGAAATATTCGCTCCTTCGTTCAGCATTTGGACCACCATCGAGGAGTGCCTCAACCCTCCGGTGATCTATGAAGAGGGCAAGGGGTGGTACACCACAGCCCCTTTCAGTGAGCCCGAGGTATTTGAGTTCCCCGAGGGTATCGGGGCCGTCGAGTGCGTGAATGTGGAGCACGAAGAAGTCCTCATGCTGCCTCGCACCATAAAGGCAGACCGCGTGACCTTCAAATACGGTCTGGGCAGCGAATTCATCGGTGTGCTACAGACCCTGCACAAGTTGGGTTTGGATCGCACCTCTCAGACCCGTGTCCGAAGCGCGCAGGGTCCGGTGGATGTTTCGCCACGCGACATGGTCGCAGCCGTGCTTCCCGACCCGGCCAGGATTGGCCCGCAAATGGAGGGTAAGACCTGCGCGGGTGTGTTGGTTACTGGCAAGGATCAGGAGGGGCGTGATCGCGCCACCTACCTCTATCACGTCCTGGACAATGACTTTGCCCGCACCGAGTACGACAGCCAGTGTGTGGTGGTTCAAACCGCATTCATTCCGGTCTGTGCGCTGGAGCTAATTGCCACCGGTGTTTGGAAGGGTGAGGGCGTTCTGGGTCCAGACTCATTCGACGCTCGGCCGTTCTTGGACCTTCTTGCAGCCAACTCGGGCTACGGCCAGCGTTGGGTGTCGCAGGAACGACTACCGGCCAGCCCGCTTCGTAATCCATAGAGGATCCAAAGAGAGCGTAAAGTGACCACCACCGACTACGACGTTGTAGTGATTGGCTCCGGATTCGGAGGCTCGGTGGCCGCCCTGCGCCTGACCGAAAAGGGCTACCGTGTGCTCGTTTTGGAGGCCGGTGCCAGGTTCGCCGATCGCGACTTTGCAAAGACCTCTTGGAACGTCAAAAAGTTCCTGTTCTTCCCCAAGCTAGGGATGCTTGGCATCCAACGCATCGACCTACTAAACAATGTCATGGTCATGAGTGGCGCCGGCGTGGGCGGAGGCTCGCTGGTTTACGCCAACACGCTGTATCGACCCTCGGCGCAGTTCTTCGAGACCGGTTCGTGGGTTGGCGTAGCCGACTGGAAGAAGGTCCTCGAGCCCTATTACCGCCAGTCCGAGGCGATGCTCGGTGTGGTTACTAATCCGTTTGACAGCCCCAGCGACCGCGCGATTCGCAAGGTAGCCGAGAACTCGGGTTTTGGGGACAGTTTCCGGTTTACTCCGGTGGGAGTTTACTTCGGTCAGGGTTCTGGTGTGCCCTCCCAGGATCCATTTTTCGGGGGAGTGGGGCCGGACCGAAACGGCTGCACCAACTGCGGTGAGTGCATGACCGGCTGCCGCCACAACGCTAAGAACACTCTGGTCAAGAACTATCTCTACCTAGCCGAGAAAGCCGGCACCGAGGTCTGGCCACTGACCACCGTGACCGATTTCGAGCGAAGCGAAGCGGGTTGGTTAGTTAGCACCAAGCAAACTGCCGCCGGCGGCAGGACCGAGACGGTTCGCGCCAGGCAAATCATTGTTGCGGCAGGTGCACTGGGCAGCGCAAAACTGCTTCAGCGGGTCCGGGCGGCCGGCCACCTTCCCAACATCAGCGGGCAACTCGGTGCCAACACGAGGACCAACAGTGAGAGCCTGTTGGGTGTAATTTCGCGGGACAAATCACAAGATTTCTCGCTCGGTTCTGCCATCACGTCCAGTGTCTATCCAACCCCTGATACCCACATTGAACCGGTCCGCTACGGCAAAAAGAGCAACCTGATGGCGGTGATGCAGGTATTCATGGCATCCGGTAAAAACGGGCAGGCCCCGAACCCACTGCGACTCGCATCCAGAACCATTGCCAGGTTCTGGCAGCTGCCACGTTTCTACGACTTTCGCAACTGGAGTGAACGCACGTTGATTCTGCTGGTCATGCAGGCCAGGGACAACTCACTCACCACGTATCTGAAACGCGGGTTATTCGGCACCAAGCTGACCAGCCGACAGGGGCACGGCGAACCCAACCCTTCCTGGGTGCCGGCCGGTCACAAGTTCGCCAAGGCGCTCGCCACCGAAATTGATGGCATCCCCGGTGCTGTAACCACCGAGGCCTTTGGCATCCCCATGACAGCGCACTTCCTGGGTGGTGCGACCATCGGCGCTTCGGCCGAAACCGGAGTGGTCGACGGGTATCTCAGAGTCTTTGGCGAACCGGGCCTGCACATCTTTGATGGCAGCACGCTCAGCGCCAATCCGGGTGTGAACCCCAGCCTGAGCATTGCGGCACAGGCCGAGTGGGCTTGCGCGCACTGGCCCAACCTGGGTGGGTTGGATCCAAGGCCTGAACTCGGTGAAGGATTTGAATTGGTGCAACCTGTTGCACCGCAAAGCCCGGTGGTGCCCAAGAGCGCTCCGGCCGCGCTGAGGTTGCCATTGCTTTAGCCCTAGAGTTGCCCCGCGGTGGTGCAGCGCGAATCGGCAGACTACCTAACCCTAAGAGCGGGCCAG
>JBEGRP010000114.1:0-3782 GCA_041180345.1 Actinomycetota bacterium
GGCGCCCTGCGCCTCGGCATAGGCGCGGCAGACCTCTTGCGCGGTGCCGTCCATCTTCACCACACCCTTGTCCAGCCAGATCGCGCGGTTGCAGGTGTCGAGAATCGACTTCATACTGTGGCTAACCAAGAACACCGAGCCGGCTCCCGAAGCCAACTCGCGCATTCGAGCCTCGCTGCGGCGACGGAAGTCCTGGTCGCCAACGGCAAGAGCCTC
This sequence comes from Actinomycetota bacterium, assembly GCA_041180345.1. Taxonomy (GTDB): domain Bacteria; phylum Actinomycetota; class Actinomycetes; order Actinomycetales; family Microbacteriaceae; genus Rhodoluna. The sequence goes on from JBEGRP010000114.1 coordinate 217, forward strand.
GTCGATGATCAGGATGTCGTGCTCGCGTGCGGCGGCGATGGAGAACTTCAGGCGCTCGACCATTCCGCTGGAGTAGGTCTGCATCGGTAGGTCGATGAAATCACGCAGCCCAGCGAAGTCCACGATGTGGTCAAACTTCTCCTTGATTTCGCCCTTGGTCATGCCAAGCGCCAAACCACCTAGTACCACGTTCTTCTCGCCGGAGAGTTCCTTGATCATGGCCGCCCCAACACCCAGGAACGATGGGCGAGACGAAGCAAAAATCGACCCGCTGTCGATTGGCAGCAGACCCGAAATCGCCTTCATCAGGGTGGACTTACCGGAACCGTTGGTGCCGATGACACCGATGCTGTCACCCTCGTAGGCAACCAGCGAAACCCCCTGGAGCGCCTGAACCTCGCGGAGGCGGCCCTTGTGCTTCACTCGCGAGTTGCCCGGAGTGACCTTTTTTCCGCTGGCAAAGACTCGATAGGTGACACGAACGTCGTCGACCACCACGACCGGCTTGCGGGTGGCGTCGGTGTAAACAACCGGAGTGGTCTCGTTAGACATTGCGTCCGTACCTCTCCTCGGCCAGCCAGAAGAAGACGGTTCCGAAAATCAGAATTCCCAGTGACCAGGCGGTGGCAACCAGCCAGTCGGCTCCGGTGGCGGTGTAACCCTCGACCACCGAGGAACGAGCAATCACCAGAAAGAGGTGAATCGGGTTGTTGTGCAGAATTTCCTTGAGCCAGCCGACGTGAATCAGGCTGTCGATGTTCCAGAAGATACCGCTGGTATAGAAGAGCACGCGCACGATGAAAGGCAGCAGCTGGTTTAGGTCTTCCAGATGAACTGTCAGGCGCGCGGCTATCATCGCCGCTCCCGTTGCGAAGAGCACCATCAGCAGGAAGTCAGGAATCAGCAGGAACCAACCCAGATTTGGGCGCTCGCCAAAGGCGAGGATGCCAAGCAGCATCAGGCCGATCAGAGGCACTACCCGAAGAATATTGGAGACCACGGCCGACACCGGCAGCAGGATGCGCGGGAAATCCAGCGAACGAACCAGCGAGGCGTTAGAGGTAATGCTCTTGGCGCCGTCGGTGAAGCAGCCGGTGATGAACTGGAACAGGACTATTCCGGTGATCAGGTATGGCACGAAGTGTGGCGGGCGAATCGACGAGAGCAGCACGCCGAAGATCACGCCATAGACACCGATCTGCAGGGCCGGCACCACCACGTGCCAGGCGGCACCGAGCGAACTCTTCGCGGTGGAAGCCTGCAGGCTGTAGCGGGCCAGCGTGTAGGCGAAGGCTCGGCGCTGAAGAAAGTCCTTCAGGTAGTGTCCAAGGCGTGGGCGAGTGCCCACCTTGGTGAGCTTGGCCTCGCCGGCCAGTGCGGAAAGACTGGTCAAGGCTAAGCCTCTACGTTGCGTCCCAGAGCAATCAGGCGGAAGCCCGCCTTTTGCCACTTGTCGACCTTGAGGGCGTTTCGACCGTCGATGATCAGCTTGTTTCCAACTACCGGAGCCAGGTCGGCAGGCACGTGGCCTTCGCGGTAGTGGCTCCACTCGGTGGCAAGAACGATGGCGTCAACACCGGTAGCGGCCTTGATCAGGTCCTGCTCGGCGATCATCTCAGGCTGGGTGGCACGAACGTGGTCCAGCGAGATTGGGTCGTGAATGACTACGGTTGCGCCCTCGGCCTGAATGAGCTTGGCAACCGCTATCGAAGGGGAGTCGCGCAGGTCGTCGCTGTCTGGCTTGAAGGCGGCACCCAAAACCAGGACGCGCTTGCCGGAAATCGAAGCACCGAGTTCGCGCTTCAGCAGGTCGACGACGCGGGAGCGACGACGTAGGTTGATCTGGTCGACGTCATCCAGGAAGTCGACTGCCTTGCCAACGCCCAGTTCTTCGGCGCGGGCCATGAAGGCACGGATGTCCTTTGGAAGGCAACCGCCACCGAATCCGATTCCGTTGCGTAGGAACTTGTTTCCGATGCGCTCGTCGTAGCCGATGGCCTCGGCCAGCGCTACCGCGTCGGCACCGGATACCTCAGCGATCTCGGCCATCGCGTTGATGAACGAAATCTTGGTTGCCAGGAAGCTGTTTGCTGCGACCTTAACCAACTCGGCGGTCGGGATGTCGGTCACCAGGAACGGGGTGCCGTGAACGGTGATCGGCTCGTAAACCTTGCGCAGCAACTCGGCGCTGCGTTCGTCATTCACACCGATGACGATGCGGTCCGGACGTAGGCTGTCCTCCAGTGCGGTACCTTCGCGCAGGAACTCTGGGTTCCAGGCTAGGTGCGGTTGGAAGCCGGCTTCCTTGGCCAGGAGCTCGGTGAGGGCTGCGCTGGTGCCAACCGGAACGGTGGACTTACCGGCAACCACTGCATCTTCACGTAGGTAAGGTGCCAGCGCCTTGACCGCGGAGTGGAGGTACTCGGTGTTGGCGGCGTAGGAGCCAGGAAGCTGCGGGGTGCCAACGCATAGGAAGTGCAGGTCGGCCTCGCGGGACTCCTCGGTGTGGTCTTCCTGGAAGTTAATGTTGCCCTTGGCCAAGACGTTCTGGAGTGCCTCGTCCAGTCCCGGCTCGTAGAACGGCACGACACCGTTCTGGAGGTCGGACAGACGCTTCGGGTTGGCTTCGATTCCGATTACATCGTGACCCAGTTCCGCCATTGCGATAGCGTGGGTAGCGCCGAGATATCCAAGTCCGATTACGGTTATTTTCATGGCCATAGAGCCTAAGTTTAGTGAACATCGGTCGTTTTGACGGGTAGCCTTTCTGTATGGCAAGCAAGTACAAGTACGCGGAAAATCCGCACATTAAGGTGCGCACCGAGCACGGCCCCGCCACCCGTGCCAACCTTCGCCGTCGCCCTCGCGCCGAGGAATCTGCCGTGCATCGCTTCAACAGCCGCCTCGGTCTTGCCATCACCAACCGAGTTGGCACAATGTGGGCTGCCTACGTCTTTGCCGCGCTGGCGCTGGTCAGCCTTCCTGGCGCAATTGCCAGTGGCAACACCGTGGTCATCATCGGTTGGGTCGCGCAGACTTTCCTGCAGCTGGTGCTGCTGCCGATCATCATCGTGGGCCAGAACATTCAGGCCAAGGCTGCTGATGAGCGAGCCATCGCCACTTACAACGACGCCGATGCGATTCTTCACGATGCCAAAGAGATTCAGGCCCACCTGGACACCCAGGACGAGGCCATCGGAGACCTGCTTTCCAAGGTCGCCACTCTCGAGGCCAAGCTGTTGGCCGCAGAAGGCAAGAACAAGTAGCCGATGCGTCTCGTGATTGCCGATTGCTCGGTGGACTATGCCGGGCGCCTGACCGCCCACCTCCCCAGGGCCAAACGCCTGCTGCTCTTGAAGAATGACGGCAGCATTCTGGTGCACTCCGATTCGGGCAGTTACAAACCGCTCAACTGGATGAATCCGCCCTGCACCATCGAGCGCAAGGAGGCCAGCGACGAGGCCCGCGAACTCGGTGTGATGGAGACCTGGTTGGTGCAGCAGGTTAAGAGCGCCGACATGCTGCAGATCAACATCTTTGAGATCCACGATGACCTGGAGCACCAC
>JBEGRP010000115.1:0-3781 GCA_041180345.1 Actinomycetota bacterium
GCAGCAAAAACACCAAACTGTGCGGTGAACGATGATGCCACCAGGATCAGGGTGTTGATGAGGGCGAAAGGTACATTAAGTTTCGCAGTCTGGTCTGCCCAGAGTTCAGGGCTAGCAGTACGCAGTGAGAAGTACATCGCGAACAATGCCGCGAAGAACATAACTTCACTACCTAGCCAAACAATGGTTCCAACCGAGGTTGGACTTGGGCGATTAATTTGCTTCGAACTAGCTGTGGTCGCAGTCATAACTAAATCATAACGCTCGGGGATAAGTCGGGGAGGCATTTTCGGGTGTTTTTGACCAATAAACTTGCAGTTATGACTCTCGCAAACTCTTGGCCAGAAATCCTCGGCAAGTTGCTTCAAAAGCAACCACTTGATCGCGCCGAAGCCAATTGGGCGATGACCCAAATCATGGCGGGGGATGCTAGCGACTCTCAGGTTGGCGCATTCATGCTAGCCCTTCGCTCCAAAGGCGAAACCGTGGACGAATTGGCAGGTCTCGTCGACATCATGTTGCGTAAAGCGGTCATCCTGGACACCGGAAACGACGCCGTGGACATCGTTGGCACCGGCGGCGACATGGTCGGAACCGTAAACATCTCTTCAATGGCCTCGATTTTGACCGCAGCCGCCGGCGTTCCCGTTATGAAACACGGCTCGAGATCGGCTAGCGGCAAGACCGGTTCCTCGGAAATGCTCGAAGTTTTAGGCATTCGCCTCGATTTGTCGCCTGAGCGAGTGGCTGATGTCTTCCGAGAGGTCGGTATCACCTTCTTTTTTGCCCCGGTTTTCCATCCCGCAATGCGCTACGTGGCGCCAATTCGCAGGGAATTAGGCGTTCCAACCACTTTCAACTTCTTGGGGCCACTGGCTAACCCCGCTCAACCAATCGCAACCTCGCTTGGTGTGGCCAACCCATTTATTGCGCCCCTAATGGCCGCCGAAATGGCTGCCCGCGGGCGTACAGCCCTTGTTTTTAGGGGTTCTGACGGTCTTGACGAGCTAACCACCACGGGAACCAGCCATATTTGGCAGGTTTCAGGGGGAGTGGTGACCGAATTTGACCTCGATCCAGCCGATTTGGGACTTCCCCGCGCCTCGGTGGCCGATTTGGTGGGTGGCGACGCCCATTTCAACGCCCAGGTGGCCCGCATGGTGCTTGGCAAGGAAACTCCAGACCGAAACCTCGATGCCGTCCGCGACATCGTGGTGTTGAATGCGGCCGGTGGAGTAGTTGCTTACGAATTGGCCAAGGATGCCTCGCAGGCAAAGCTGAGCATAAACGAACGTTTTGCTGCAGCGATTTCCAAGGTTCGTGACGCTTTGGATTCCGGCGCAGCTGCCGAGAAGTTGTCTGCCTGGATCGCTGCCACACAGGCATAACTCTCAGCCGTTCTGATAAATACACACGCTCCAATGGGGGTAGTGGCCAAATAAACATTACTTTACATAATGTTCATTATCGGTCATTACTATAAGGCGCTAGAGAAGTGGTCACCCAAAAACTCGGCCAACCCGTGTGGTGCCACAGAATCGCTGGTGGCAAGCAAATCTGTGATGTTCCACCATCGAGTCTCGAGAATGTCGCGAAATTCATCTTGAGTCCAATGTGAATCGTCCAGATCGAAATCTGTTACCTCAACAACAAAGAATGTGTCTTCGTAGGTGTGGAAATTTCCGTCAGACCAATCCCAGCGCCCGCTGGTTTGCCAAACCTGAGCGCCAAGCTGCTCATCGGTGATTTGGATGCCGGTTTCCTCAAAAAGCTCTCTAACAGCCGCTTCTCTGGCGGTTTCACCCTCATCAATGCCGCCGCCTGGCGTTATCCAGCGCGGAGGCAGCCCAACTTCGGGGTCAAAGTGCGTGTGGAGCATGAAAACCTGCCCAAGCTGATTTCTGAGAATTACTCGAGCCGTTGGTCGATGTTGGCCTGGCTGCACTTTATTTGGCCTGTGGATCGATGAATTTGAACAATTTCAGCGATAACTGCATCAAATAGCCGATTGCGACGGCAAAAATTAGTGTTCCCTCGCGAACCTGGCCGCCCATGAGCCACCCAATGGTTAAAACTGTGCCTTCGTACATGGTGCGAACCTGCCAGAATTTCCAGCCCAGCAGGCGCTGTGTGCCAATCATTAGGCCGTCTCTAGGCCCGGTACCGAGTTTTGCACTGATGTAAAGGCCCGTTGCCAGGGCAACAATCAGCAATCCGAGGCAAAACTGCGCTAGTTGCAGCGGGTAAACCGTGGAACTGGGTAAAACACCCATCCAGAAGTCGGCAAAAAGGCCTATCAGCAGCCCGTTTAGCACGGTGCCTATTCCCCACCGCTGTTTTAGCGGAATCCAGGCAATCAGAACGATCACGCTCACCACCACGGATGCCCATCCGTAGGTGATGCCGAACTGAATCGAGATTCCTTGAGCGAATACGTCCCAGGGTGCGATTCCTACCTGTGCTTCAACCATCAATGCCAAACCAAGTCCGTAGACGAAAAGCCCCAGCATGAGGCGCACTAGCGCCGCAGCGGTCTTAGCATTGAGTTTGAAGTTCATTCGACAACTGTATGTGGCTAGTTGCATGCAGTCCAAGAGGCTCGCTAGGAGTGGAAATGACCGCCAAGAGTAGCGATTTTGCCTACTTCTCCCCCACTGGAACGCACGTTTTTGCCCACCGCGGGTTCGCCAGCGAATCAGCGCCAGAAAATACCCTTGCAGCGTTTGAACGAGCGCTTGAGGTTGGCGCAACCCACATGGAGACCGACATTCAGGCCACCAGCGACGGCGTTGCGGTGGTGTTTCATGACGATGATCTTGAGCGCGTTGCGGGCATCGTAGGGCGGGTTGATGGCATCACGTTTGAGCAGCTGCAAGAAGTTCGCATCGGCGGGCAACACATTCCAACCCTTCTCGAGGCGCTACAGCGCTTTCCGCAGGCAAGATTCAACATCGATGTGAAGCGCGCCAACGCCATCGCGCCAACCGTTCAGGCGATTCTCAGCGCCAAGGCCGCCGACCGTGTTTTGGTTTCGTCGTTTTCGGGCAGTCGCCGCAAAAAGGCGCTGCGAATGCTTGCCGAACGCGGAGCCAAGGTGCCAACCAGCGCCGACGCGGCATTGATGCTAAGCCTGTACCTGGCTGCCAGAATCGGCGTATTTGCTGCTTTCGCGCGGTTATCGCGCAACATTCAGGCCCTACAGCTGCCAGAAGCCTTCGCCGGTCTGAAACTCACGCATCCGAGGCTTATTGCCTTTGCAAAGCGTGCAGGCCTGCAGGTGGATTACTGGGTGATCAACGAACCCACTCGCATGAAGCAACTGGTCAAGCTCGGCGCCGATGGCATCGTGACGGATGTTGCCGACGTTGCAGCCCAGGCGTTGCACGGCCGTTAGGCGTCCTCGAATCTCTTTTGGCAAGCCTCGGAACAATATCGAGGGGTTTGTGGTTTAGTTATGTGTCCGGTTCGGTAACCGGAAAACACGAGGAGAAACATGGCCCAGACAACTATGCGCGGAATGCGCCTTGGCACGCAGTCACTTGAGAGCGAAGCCGGCGTTGCCTACTCTGCTCGTAACAGCCACACCTACCGTTGCGTAAACGGCCACGACACCGTGATGGTGTTTGCTGCCGAAGCTGAACTTCCAGAAACCTGGCAGTGCAAGAACTGCACCGGTGAGGGCATCTTGATGGCCGATGGCAAGAAGATCACTCTCGAGCACGCCGAAGACAAGACTCCTCGTTCACACTGGGAAATGCTTCTTGAGCGTCGCTCTCGCGAA
>JBEGRP010000116.1:0-3738 GCA_041180345.1 Actinomycetota bacterium
GGGTCAGTTTGAAGCCGCGACGCTGGGAAAGTTCGTTGAGTTCATCCACCAATGCTGCATCGTCGGAGTTGCGCACACGATAGATCACGCTGATGTCGCCGGGGCGTGCGGCCATGGACTCGGCCAGCGCGCGAATCGGTGGGGCTCCGATGCCGGCGGCAATCAAAGTGACCTTCTCGCGACTTCGGCGGGCCTCGGTGAAGACACCGTATGGTCCTTCCAGGATCACCTTGGTGCCGGGCTTGATGCTCTGGAGCAGTGCGGTGTCATCGCCACGGTTGCCGATGGTGAAACGAACAAAGCGCGAGTTAGGAGCCGCCGAGACCGAGAACGGGTGGGCTCGCCACCACTGACTCGGGGTAAGAATGCGAACGATGAAGAACTGGCCGCTATCGTAACCAAGCTTGTCCAGATTCTTCCCAGTGATGTAAATCGAGGTGGAGTCACTGGACTCCCGCACGGTGGTTTCAACCTTCAGGCCGGCGCGCAGTGAGACCACGATTGGTTCCAGGAAGCGGTACCAGATGATGTTGCCCGCAACGAAAAGGTAGAGGCTGATCCAGTAGAAAAGCGCGATTGGTTTGCCGGCGATGTCGCTGCCGGTAGAAATCTGGTGCGGGATTGCCAGGAACACCGAGAAATATGACAGCAGGTGGATCAGCCACCAGGCCTCGTAGCTGAGGCGCTTGCGAGCCACCTGGATTGAGCTAACCACGACGATGATCATGAGCACTAGAGCGGCAGTCGCAGTGAGCATGTCAGGGACGTTGAAAATCAGGTTTCCCAACTCGGCCAGGATGGTCTTATGGTCCAGCATCGTGTAGTTGACCAGGCTGGCCAGGAAGTGCGCGACGATCAGGTAGAGGATTGGCTTGCCGAGCTTCTTGTGCGCCTCGGTGGATTTATCCAGGCCGTATAGGCGATCAATCCATGGAACTCGGGCTACGAGAAGCATGTGAATCAGCAGCAGGTCAGTTCCAACCAGCGCGGTTAGACGGCTGAGCGCACCGAGTCCGGTGGCAACGTCGGTGACAGATTTCACTCCGCCATCGACCAGGAACATCGCGACGACAGCCACCACGCTGGCCCAAGCGAAGACCTCGACGAGGTCCTTGCCGCGAAGGACGCGTAGGATTTTGCGCTGGCCCAGGCGAACCCGAGTGTTCGGCTGAGCGAAGCGGAAGTTTGCTGTCATGGGTCTAGCCTGTCGCAGAACCTTGAGAGTTTCCTGAAAGCCGGCTGGGATTTTTTTGAGTTAAATCGGCTCGTTTTATTTATGTTGCGGAATCGCACCGGAAACAACTCGGCAACAAACCCCACGTAACTTCATCACCATGGGAGATTTATTTGACGGATATCCGGTGGCGGGGCCGGTAAAACGTGCCGATCGCAAGGCGGGCCTGCTGCCGCCTTTCGACGAGATGTTTGCTGGGGCCAGCAAGGTCCGAGGCAACTACCGTCAGATTCACGAGGCGCTGGCTTCGATGTCTCAGGACGAACTGCTTGGTCGCACCGAGGCCTTGGCCAGTTCCTATCTAGCCCAGGGCGTGACCTTCGACTTTGCCGGCGAGGAACGTCCGTTTCCGCTAGACGCGGTCCCACGAGTCATTGACCGTGATGACTGGGCCTACCTAGAGGCCGGCATTAAACAGCGCGTCAAGGTTCTTGAGGCCTTCCTGGCCGATGTGTACGGACCAGCTAACGCGATTCGCGATGGGGTTGTTCCCGCCAGCTTGGTGGCCAGCAGTGCCCACTTCCACCGCGCGGCCGTCGGGATCGACCCCGCCAACGGTGTCCGGATTCAGGTTTCGGGTATCGATCTCATTCGAGATGAACTCGGTGACTGGAGGGTTCTGGAAGATAACGTGCGGGTACCCTCGGGTGTCAGCTATGTGATTTCGAACCGTCGCGTGATGGCGCAAACCCTGCCAGAGCTCTTCCAGAAGATGCGCATCCAGCCGGTGGGCGAGTATCCAAACAAGTTGCTGGCGGCCCTGCGTGCGGCTGCCCCGTCGGGTGTCACCGAGCCAACCGTCGTGGTGCTGACTCCTGGTGTCTATAACAGTGCCTACTTCGAACACACCCTGCTGGCGCGTCTGATGGGTCTTGAACTTGTGGAGGGCCGCGACCTCTACTGCTCCGGTGGCAAGGTGTACATGCGCACCACCTCCGGGCCGCGTCGAGTAGATGTCATTTACCGCCGAGTAGATGACGAGTTCCTTGACCCATTGACTTTCCGCAGTGACTCGGTGCTCGGCCCACCTGGGCTTTTGACGGCCGCTCGGCTGGGAAACGTGACCCTGGCCAACGCGGTGGGTAATGGTGTGGCGGATGACAAATTGGTCTACACCTATATGCCTGACCTGACGCGCTATTACCTGGGACAGGAGCCCATCATTCCAAACGTTCAGACTTGGCGCTTGGAAGAACCTGACAGCCTCACCGAGGTTTTGGATCGCCTGGAGGAGCTGGTCGTCAAACCGGTGGATGGAAGTGGCGGCAAGGGACTCATCGTTGGCCCCAAGGCCAGCAAAAAAGAGCTGGACGACATGCGCAAGCGACTGGTCAAAGACCCTCGCGGCTATATCGCTCAACCGGTGGTGAACTTCAGTACCATCCCGACATTGGTGGAGGAGGGGCTTCGTCCACGTCACGCCGACCTACGGCCATTTGCGGTCAATGACGGCAAGGACGTCTGGGTCCTGCCGGGAGGCTTGACTCGAGTTGCCCTGCCAGAGGGTGAGCTGGTCGTCAACTCCTCGCAGGGGGGCGGGTCGAAGGACACCTGGGTGGTGGGCACCGACCGAATCTCGGTGCGCGAATACATGCCAACCAACTCTCAGGTTTCGGCGATAGTCGCGGGCCAGACCTCGGCGAATGCCGGCTTCCAGACTCACCAGTCGCAGAGCTTTAACCCCTACATGAATCAAGAGCAGCAACAGCAACAAAGTAAATCGGAGCCGGGAAATGCGGCCGATCGGACACTGGGAAACGCCGCAGTTTCCAAGGGAGAAGAAAATGCTTAGTCGCATCGCAGAATCGCTTTTTTGGATTGGTCGCTACGTGGAGCGCGCGGATGGAACCGCGCGTCTGCTGGATGTTCATCTGCAGCTCTTGCTGGAGGATCCCTGGGTGGCAGAAGACCCAGCCTGCCGTTCACTGCTTAAGGTGATTGGTTCCAGCACCGAGTTCCAGGGCCAGCTGGATCGGCACCAGCTAATGGACGCGCTCACGGTGGATCGCAACGAGCCAGCCTCGATCGCCTCATCGCTCGGTGCCGCCCGTGAGAATGCGCGTCGGGTTCGCGAAATTGTCAGCACCGAGTTGTGGGAGTGCTTGAACACGACCCGCTCTCGGATGCCCCGGAAGGTGGCGCTGGAGCGATCGCACGACTTCTTCGGTTGGGTGCGTGAGCGCACCGCGTTGGCAATCGGAATTGTGGAATCTTCGACCAGCCGCGACGAAGCGTGGACTTTCTTCACGCTTGGACGAAGCCTGGAGCGAGTCGATATGACCGCGCGCTTGTTGGCAACCAGCGAACTCACCGAGGCCAGCGGTCCATCGTGGACCACCATTCTCCGCTCCTGTGGAGCCTACGAGGCCTACCTGCGCACTTATCGTGGAGTCCCATCGGCGACCAATGCGGCGGAATTCTTGTTGCTGGACCGCATCTTCCCGCGCTCGGTGATCTTCAGCATCGCTAGGGCGGAGGCCTGCCTGGCGGATCTGGCTCCGGAG
>JBEGRP010000117.1:0-3713 GCA_041180345.1 Actinomycetota bacterium
AGCTGGGGGAGCGTTTTGATCCAGCCTCGGCGGCCATTGCAGCAGAGCTGATCTTCGCGGTCGAGAGCGAGTTCGCCGAGACCCTGGCAGACGTGATGGCCCGTCGAATTCTCCTGGCATTCGAGCCTGGTCACGGACTAGCTGGTGCAGATCGTGCGGCCGCCATTCTCGGTGAACGCTTGGGTTGGAACACTGCCAAGATAAAGGTCGAAGTCGACGGTTACAAGCGCTGGCTTGATCACCTGCGAATCCCTTACGAGCCGGTTGCGAAGACCAAAGGCAAGTAGTTAGACGCACAATTGAGACAATCAAGGTTTAGGAGCGAAAGGTGAGCCAGAACTACATCCTTGCCCTCGATGAGGGTTCGAGTAGCGCCCGGGCGGTAATCATCGACGCCGAAGGCCAGATTGTCAGCCAGGCATCCCGCAGCATCGAAGCCCTGTTCCCGCATCCCGGTTGGGTCGAGCTGAGCCCAGCCGACCTTTGGGATGCGCCTAAGGCTTGCATCGAGCAGGCTATGAAGACCGCAAACTTGACGGCCAGTGATATTGCTGCAGTTGGAGTTACAACTCACCGCGAAACCATTGTGATGTGGGACCGCAGTTCCGGTAAGCCCGTCTATAACGCCATAATGTGGATGTCCAAACAGACCGACGAAATCGTGGCCGAATGGTCAAGTCGAGGTTTGGACAACGAGTTCCGTCGTCGCACCGGTGTTCGCAACGACTCTTATTTTTCGGCCGCCAAGATCGCCTGGCTGCTCCGGCACGTTCCAGGTGTCCGCGAGCGCGCCGAGCGTGGTGAGCTGGCGATTGGTACGCCTGACGTTTGGATGCTTTGGAACCTTACCGGCGGCCAGGCGCATCGAATCGAGCCAAGTGCGGCATCCAGAACCGCACTCCTGAATATCGACAGAGCATCTTGGGACGAAGAGTTCTGCCGCATCCTGGACATTCCGGTTTCGCTGCTACCCGAGCTGGTAGACACCGTGGCCGAGTTCGGGGAAATAGCGGACGGTGTGCTTCCCGGCACGCTTACCCGCTCGGTGCCGATCACTGCAATGATGGGCGATCAACAGGCCGGTCTATTCGGCCAAGCGTGTCTAGAAACCGGCAGTGCAAAGAACACCTTTGGCACTGCCGGTGTTCTGACCGTGAATGTCGGAAATAGCCCCAAGATCATGGACGGAATGTCCAGCTCGGTGGCCTGGAAGTTTGGCAACCAGGTTGCCTACGAAGCCGAGGGAGTGGTTTTCCACTCCGGTCAAACCATCCAGTGGATGCGCGACAAGTTGAAGCTTTTCTCCAGCAATCACGAGGTCGAAGAGCTGGCCAATAGTGTCTCAAACACCGGTGGCGTTTATCTAGTTCCAGCATTCGCGGGTCTTTGTGATCCCTACTGGGACCGCAACGTACGTGCCGCAATCATGGGATTGACGCTGGAATCAACCGCTGCCCATGTTGCCCGCGCTGGACTTGAGTCCATGGCTTATCAAACTCGCGACAACGTCGACAAGCTGACGGCCGGAGGCATCGAAATTCCGGTACTCAAGGTTGATGGTGGCGCCACCGAGAACAACGCCCTGTGCCAGTTCCAGGCAGACATCTTGGGCATTCCGGTCCAGCGTCCGGTTGGGTCAGAGCGAACCATTTTGGGTATCGCTCACCTGGCCGGTGTGGGTGTCGGAATGTGGCAGATTGGCGATATCGCACAGCGCTGGATGCTCGATCGCACCTTTGAGCCACGAATGGCAGCGGACCAGCGCGAAGAACTCTATGCGGGTTGGCAGGCGGCTGTCGCGGCGGCAAGAAGTCTGCCACCGAGGGCAGCTGGCGCAAACGACTAGTCGTTGAAGATTGCTACCGCACGGGTCCAACCGGCGGAGGCGCCTCGGACCTTAGTTGGGAAGCAGGCAACGGTGAATCCGGTGGCTGGCAGTTGGTCCAGGTGACGCAGCTTCTCAATCTGGCAGTAACCCACGTCGGCTCCCGCCTTGTGGCCTTCCCAGACGATCGATGGGTCGCCGGTCTCTTCGAAGTTCTTACGGTTCACTGGAATCGGTAGGTCCCAGCCCCAGGCATCGGTGCCGACCACGCGGATGCCCTGGTTGGTCAGGTGCAGGGTGGCCTCGCGGCCGAAACCGATTCCGGTGTCCACGTAGTCATCCTGGCCGTACGCTGCGGCTGCGACGGTGTGGAAGAGCACGATGTCCAGCGGCTTCAGGGTGTAGTTAATCTTGGCCAGTGCCTCATCGATGTCTGCCGCGGTCACGAGGTGTCCGCTTGGCAGGTGGGTGAGGTCCAGCTTTACGCCGGGGTTGAAGAACCACTCGATTGGAACCTCGTCGATGGTCCAGGCCTTCTCGCCGCCGTTCATAGTCGGGTGGTAGTGCCAAGGGGCGTCCACGTGGGTGCCCGAGTGAGTGGTGATGGTTACGGTTTCCGCAGCCAGACCCTGGCCATCAGGAAGCTGTTCCGGCAGGATGCCGTACATGTTGTACATGTCTTTTAGACCGCCGATGTGGTCCTTGTATTCAATCTTGGGACGCAGGAAAGGTGGGTCCACAGGAATGACGTCATCCAGGTGCATCGAAAGGTCTACTAGTCGCATACGTCGATTGTAGGAAAGCCACCGAGTTTCCGCGCCAACCTAAAAAGATAGGTGGTATCTAAGCGCGAATAGTGATGTTAATGGCTTGGAGCAATCGTTGGAATGCCCAGTTTTCTAGCCTTTGAAATGAGAGAAGCGTCTGTCGACATGAGCTCGGCACCTAGCGACACGGCGGTTAGCAAAACCAGCGCATCAGGCATCTTTAGGCCGGTCTCGGAGCGCAGGTGAGCCAGCGGCTCCGCGTCTTCCGGGAGCATTGGCACCACATCAAGCCGCAGAGACTCTAGGTTCTGCTTCAGGAAGTCCATTTTGCCAGCGGCTATTGGACGCACCATTACCTCAGCCAGCGTCAAGGCAGGTATGGCGATTTGGTCGCCAGCTACCAGCGTGAACTGACTCAATGCCCAACTGTGATGACCGTCTTTTCTCGTATACAGTGCAATGAGCACCGAAGCATCGATGACTACTACTCGGGCCATTCGCTCAGCATCTCAGTTTTCCAGTTTACGTTCCAGACTCCATCCAAAATGCCGGACGCTTGATCAACAGCCTCCAAGCGTTTGTCACGAAGTGCTAGGCCCGCCGGGTTTAAGCTGCTGATTCCGCGTTGCAATATGAGTCGCAGCGCCGCTGCACGGGTGAGGGGGAGCGGAGACTGCGACAGCACCTGATCAATCGCGAATTCCAGCTCATCAGACTCGGTGATCATGTGACGTGAGCGGGTGGTTGCCATAGCAAAAGTGTAACACTAATGCCTCAAGGTGCAACACCATACGATTCACCGCACAGCAACCACCGCGGACAGAATCACAAAAATCGCCGCCACTGCACGGTTCAACAGCTGCTGGTTTCGGATTGTTGTGATCCAGGTTCGGATCGGTGCGGCCAGGCCAACGTAAAAGACGCTGATGACCGAGAAGCCGATTGCGATGATTGCGGAAAGAGCGACGGGATTGGTTGACTGACTGACCTGCGGTACCACGGCAATGTAGAAGAGCATGGCCTGCGGATTGCTGACCGCGACTGTGAATGCCATGCCGAAGTTTCGCGCAAAGCCCGAGTTGTCAACTGCAGTGAGTCCAGTCACCGTGTTCCAGAGTTTC
>JBEGRP010000118.1:0-3706 GCA_041180345.1 Actinomycetota bacterium
GACCGCCAGCGTTGACTCGATCCTTCGGGAGGCCCTGGAGAAGAGCGGTTACCTGGACGCTCTGAAGAGCAGTCGCGATCCACAGGATGAAGCCCGCGTCGAGAACCTCGAGGAACTCGTGAATGTGGCCCGCGAATTCCAGCGCAATAACCCCGAGGGAAAGCTGTCCGACTTCCTGAACGAGGTCGCTCTGGTCGCTGCCGCAGATGACCTAGATGACGCCTCGGGAACCGTCAGCCTGATGACCCTTCACACTGCGAAGGGCTTGGAGTACGAGGCCGTCTTCCTTACCGGAATCGAAGAGGGGCTATTGCCGCACCGCATGGCCTTCATCGAGCCAGGTGGCCTGGCCGAGGAACGACGTCTGTTTTACGTAGGAATTACTCGCGCCAAGAAGGTTCTGCACCTTTCGCTCGCGATGAGCCGCAGCACTTTTGGTGAAACCGATGCCGCGACCCCGAGCCGCTTCCTCAATGAAATTCCTGCCGACCTGATTCGCTGGAAAGAGTCCGGTGCCAGTCGCACCGCCTACCGACCTTCGATCGCGGACGGTCAGAACTACACCATCGGCAGCGGCGGCGGCATCTCCTCGGTGCGTGAGAAACCGAAGACCCAGTACCCCGGCGCAATCAGCAGCGTACGCGACAACGGAGACCTGGAGTTGGCAGCCGGAGACATGATTGAGCACGCCGATTTCGGTCGCGGCAAAGTCATCGCCGTCAGCGGCAAAGCGCCGCGTCAGACCGCCGAGATTCACTTTGGTTCCGGGGGCATCAAGAAGCTCTTGGTCAAGGTCGCACCGATTACCAAACTTTAGGGTTTCAGCCAAGCCGCCGGGCTTCCATCTGGTGGAACCAGGGGATTTTTGGGCCTCCCGCAGAGGCTAGACTTAATAAGGCTTTTTTACGCCAATATCCCTACTGAATGGATAACTGTGGATTTATTTGAGTACCAGGCTCGCGACCTGTTCGAAGCCTACGGAGTCCCTGTACTTCAGGGCCTGATTGCAGACACCCCAGACGAGGCAGCGGCAGCTGCAGCCAAGATTGGCGGCACCGTAGTCGTCAAGGCTCAGGTCCAGGTTGGTGGCCGCGGCAAGGCCGGCGGTGTGAAGGTTGTTCACAGCGCAGAAGAGGCCCGCGAGAAGGCAAACGACATTCTTGGCCTGGACATCAAGGGTCACGTCGTAAAGCGCGTGATGATTGCCCAGGGTGCAGCCATCGACAAGGAGTTCTACTTCTCGGTGCTGCTAGACCGATCGAACCGCACCTTCCTCTCGCTCTGCAGCGTCGAGGGTGGCATGGAGATCGAGCAGCTGGCAGTCGAGCGCCCAGAGGCTCTGGCAAAGATTGCCGTTGACGCACTGCGCGGAATCGACGATGCCAAGGCTCTGGAGATCGCAAAGGCCGGTGGCTTCAACGACGAGCTGGCGGCCAAGGTTGCGCCTGTCTTCGTGAAGCTTTGGAACGTCTTCAAGAACGAGGACGCCACTCTGGTCGAGGTAAACCCACTGGTGCTGACCAAGGACGGCGACATTGTCGCTCTGGACGGCAAGGTTTCGTTGGACGAGAACGCCGAGTTCCGTCACACCGACCGCGAGGAAGTTTCGATCGCAAAGGTCGACCCACTGGAGGCCAAGGCTAAGGCCCTGAACCTCAACTACGTGAAGCTTGATGGTCAGGTCGGTGTCATCGGTAACGGTGCCGGTCTGGTTATGTCCACCCTGGACGTTGTCGCCTACGCCGGCGAGAAGCACGGTGGCGTCAAGCCAGCAAACTTCCTGGACATCGGTGGCGGTGCCTCGGCAGAGGTCATGGCCAACGGTCTGGACGTCATCCTGAACGACCCACAGGTCCGCAGCGTGTTCGTAAACGTCTTCGGTGGAATCACCGCCTGTGACGCCGTTGCAAACGGAATCGTCGGTGCGCTGAACACCCTCGGTGACTCTGCCAGCAAGCCGCTGGTAGTTCGCCTGGACGGTAACAACGTAGCCGAGGGTCGTCGCATCCTGGCTGAGTACGCTCACCCACTGGTAACCGTTGTCGAGACCATGGACGAGGCTGCCGACAAGGCAGCCGAGCTGGCTAACCGCTAAGCGAGAGAGACTTACAAAATGGCTATTTTTCTAAACGAAAACTCCAAGATCATCGTTCAGGGTATGACCGGTGCCGAGGGTATGAAGCACACCCAGCGCATGCTGGCCGGTGGCTCGAACATCGTCGGTGGCGTGAACCCACGCAAGGCCGGCGAGACCGTGACCGTCGAGGGCAAGGACCTTCCAGTCTTCGGAACTGTTGCGGACGCCATGAAGGCAACCGGAGCCAACGTTTCGGTGATCTTCGTTCCACCAGCCTTTGCTAAGGCAGCAATCATCGAGGCCATCGACGCCGAGATCGAGCTGGCAGTTGCAATCACCGAGGGCATCCCGGTGCACGACACCGCAGAGGCTTGGGCTTACAACGTTGCCAAGGGTCAGAAGACTCGCCTGATCGGTCCAAACTGCCCAGGCATCATCAGCCCGGGAAAGTCGAACGCCGGAATCACCCCATCGAACATCACCGGTGCCGGACCAATCGGTCTGGTTTCGAAGTCGGGCACCCTGACCTACCAGATGATGTACGAGCTGCGTGACATCGGTATGTCGACCGCTATCGGTATCGGTGGAGACCCAATCATCGGCACCACCCACATCGACGCTCTGGCCGCTTTCCAGGCTGACCCAGAGACCAAGGCAATCGTTCTGATTGGTGAGATCGGTGGAGACTCCGAGGAGAAGGCCGCGGCTTACATCGCAGCCAACGTCACCAAGCCAGTGGTTGCTTACGTTGCGGGCTTCACCGCTCCAGAGGGCAAGACCATGGGTCACGCCGGCGCGATTGTTTCCGGTTCTGCCGGTACCGCTCAGGCCAAGAAGGAGGCCTTCGAGGCCGTTGGCGTGAAGGTTGGCAAGACCCCGAGCGAGACCGCGGCGCTGATGCGCGAGGTCTACAACAACCTGGCTAAGTAATAGTCGAAATACCTGCGACGGCCCTCGGAAATCCGAGGGCCGTCCGATTTCTTTGGATAGGTTTGAACTGTGTTTAGCCGCAGAACCACCTTCATTACCGTCGCCCTAGAAACGGCGTTGGCGGTTGCGGTTGGACTAGGAATTTTGTTGGTTCCGATGACCCTCCTCTGGGCTGTCGAGAACAACTCAACCGTGGATTGGACCGCCGCCTACCGCACCGCCGCCGACTTCTGGCTGGCTGCACACGGCGTACATATCTCGGTGCCGGCCCAGACTATTGCCGGAGTCGAAGCGCCGGACTTCACCATCAGCATGATCCCGCTGGGCCTCACGGCGCTGATCATCGGCTTGGCATTCCGCATCGGTCAACGACTTGCCACCAGCCAGGTGCTCTGGCCAGGTTGGGTTGCCATCGCGCTGGTCTACGGCGGCTTCAGTCTGCTGATCAGCAACACGGTGAAGAGCCCACTAGCGGCGCCGGACTCGGTGCAGGGAACCTTCATTCCGCCACTGGTATTTGTGGTGGTCGCGCTGCTGAGTTCAATCTTCGCCAAGCCGGCCGACCTAGGTGTGGCTCACCTACAGCCGGCCAAGGAGCGGCTGGTGGTTCGGGCCTGGGTTAACCAGCGCTGGGAGGCTCTGGGTTGGTGGGCGAACGTGGTTTTGCCACCTGCGCTTCGCGCCGGCACGGCTATCGTG
>JBEGRP010000119.1:0-3695 GCA_041180345.1 Actinomycetota bacterium
GCTGCTGTCCACCCGACAGTTGTGACGGATAGTGATTGGCCTTGTCGGCCAGACCGACAGTTGCCAATAGGTCGAGTGCCCGCTTGGTAGCCGCCGGTTTTGCAACACCCTTTACCCCGACCGGCGCCTCGATCACATTCTCCAAGGCCGTCAGGTGAGGGAAAAGATTGAACTTTTGAAAAACCATACCGATTTCGCTGCGCTGTCGGGCAATCGCCTTCGGGTGCATCTCGTGAATGGCATCGCCTTTTTCACGGAAACCCATGAGCTCGCCGTCAACGTAGAGTCGACCACCGCTGATGGTTTCCAAGTGATTGATACAACGGAGGAAGGTTGACTTGCCCGATCCAGAAGGACCCAGAAGACAGAGGACCTGGCCGGCCTCTACTTCGAGAGTGATGCCCTTCAGAACTTCGTTGGCGCCGAAGCTCTTGCGAATAGCACGAGCATCGACCATTAGTGGCCTGGTCATACGTTGCCTTTCGAGCCGACGCGCAGCAATCGGGAACGCTGCTCATTGGCCACAAATCCCCGGCCGTAGCGTTTCTCCAACCAGTTCTGCGGAATAGAGAGAATCGTGGTCATGATTAGGTACCAGAAGCCTGCAACAACTAGGAGTTCAACCTGAGCGAGGTTCTGAGACGAAATCTGCGAGGTTCGCGCGTAGAGCTCCATGACAGCAACGACCTGCAGTAATGAAGTGTTTTTGAGCATCGAAATAAACTCGTTGCCCATCGGAGGAATGATCACCCGCATGGCTTGCGGCAGAACGATTCGACGGAGCGAGTACCCCGTGCTCATTCCCAGGGACTTTGCCGCTTCAGCCTGCCCGGTGTCAACCGAAAGAATGCCCGCACGCACGATTTCCGCAGCGTAGGCAGCCTCATTTAGAGATAAGGCAATAATGCCCGCTACCAAGGAGGTGAAAACGAGGCTTGTTTTCTCGGACCACCAAATGATGTCTGTAAATGGGATTCCTACGTCGATTGTTGGATAGATGATTCCCAGATAGCCCCAGAAGACCACCTGCAGCAGCAGTGGTGTACCGCGGAAGAATCCGATGTAGCCGGTTGCGACTATTCGGAGCACCGGATTGGAAGATAACTTCATGATCGCCAGCAGAGTCGCCAGGATGGCTCCGATAAGCATCGAAACCACCGTGAGCACCACGGTCAGCCAGGCTGCAGCGATCACCTTGCCGTTGAACAGATACTGGCTAACAATGTCATGGTTGATATTGGGCGACGCCCACAGCGAGTAGATGAAAAGGCCAAGGACCAACGTGATGAAAATCGCGGACACCCAACGCCACGGATGGCGAAGCGGGATGGCTACCACGTCGTCACTTGACGGATTAGAACTTGTCGGCATCTCTTACCTTGCGTCGCTGCTCGAGTAGTAAAACGTATCGCCTAATCGTATTACAGCTGCTCCCTAAACTGCCCATGGAGCAATAAATCAACCCCCAGGGAACCCTGGGGGTCGATTTTCTTTGTGCGGCGTGTGGGACTTGAACCCACGACCGACGGATTATGAGTCCGCTGCTCTAACCGGCTGAGCTAACGCCACGAGACTAAAGAAGTCTACCGTTCGCGCTGAATGCGCTTCCGCGCCTTACGCACAGCGGCCCGGACCCTGCGGTCCATCTTTTTTGCGGCTAAGCGCATTTCATCGAAGCGCTCGCGCAAATCATCGGTGGCTTCCTCTACACGATCAACCATCGCATCGCGACGCTTACGGAAAGTCACAATTTGATCGTGGAAGTTATCGCTTAGGCGACCGATCGGCATCGAGTATTCGGGCAAGTTGTCGTCGGAGAACTCGACGGTTTCGGTTCCGATGTAAAGCTTTTCGAAAATAGCCAGAGTTCGCTGAATGTCGTGGCTCTTGATCAAGAACAGCGAGTTCTCCGAAAGACGCTCGAGCTCGTCTGCATCGGCGGTGAGAACGCGTTTCAGGCGGTCCGCGAAGGCATCTACGTCATCTGGCGGGAACAGGTATCCGTTGTCGCCATCGTGAACCAAATGAGGCAGGGCCATGGCGTCGGCGGCCACTACTGGGCGGCCACTCGCCATCGCTTCCATGGTTGCGATGGACTGCAACTCAGCAATTGACGGCATAGCGAAGACTGTTGCGCGCTCGTAGGCCTTTGGAAGCTCTTCCTCGGTGATGTGGCCATAGAAAAGCACCTGGTCGCGGATGCCGAGTTCGGAGGCGAGCTCCTCCAAGTACTGCTGTTCGCCACCCTTACCAACAAGTTCGACCTGAACACCTAGTTCGGCGGGAAGTTTTGCTACAGCGCGGAGCAGGTTGTGGATGTGCTTTTCGTAGTCTAAGCGGCCGAGGAAAAGGATTCTTGGCGGCTTGTTGGTTGGCGGAGTCGCGTTCTTGAACTTGCTTGCGTCGATGCCGCAGGAAATTGCCAGCACACCGGTGAGCCCGGTGGCGGCCTCGAGCAACTCTGCTGCGCGGCGCGTCGGTGTGGTTACGGCATCGACCTTGCGGAAGAATCGACCGGCATCACGCCAAGCCCATCGCATCGCCGCCGCCTCGAGAAACGGTGGAATGATCACCGAGTACTTGATCAGGTTCTCAGGCATGATGTGGTTGGTTGCAACCACGCGGATTCCTGCCTTTTTCGCTGCTCGTACGATGAAGCGACCCATAATCAGGTGACTCTGAATGTGCACAACATCAGGGTTGATCTGGGCAAAGATCTTGCTAGCTTCCGAGCTAATGGTGAATGGCCACTGCCAACGCAGCGTTTCGTGCTGTGGCAACTTGAATGACAGCAAACGGTGAACGGTCATCTCCGCGCCATCGTGCACCTCGCGGAAAGTTCCGTGCTTTTCGTTGTAGGCGGAAGCGATGATGTGGACATCGTGACCACGCCTAGCCAATCCCCCAGCTAGGCGCTCCGCGAACCTAGCGGCACCATTGATGTCGGGCGGGAAGGTGTCGCAGGCAATGACGATGGTCAGCTTGCGCGGAACGATCGTGATGGACTGCGTGTTCAAGTTCGCTGGATCGAAGCCAGAGTTGGCCGAACCGGCGGTGGCACTAGACATCGAGGAACTCCTGTAACGGGTGCTAACCCTGAAATTTTACCGCTAGAGCTTGCGTCGCTTGGCCCAAACAGCGGCACGGCGCTTCGCGAGCAGAACCTGCGGATGGAACTGACTTAGCAGAAGGACACCAACTATCGCGGTGCCACCGCAGAGCACAAACAAAACTATGGTCAACGGGTTTGCGGTGTGGGCCTCACCCAGAATCGTTCCCGCAATCAGCACGGCCACCATCGGGTCTACAACTGTCAAACCCGCAATCACCAGATCGGGCGGCCCTGACGCGTAAGCGCTTTGAACAAACCAACCCCCGAGACTGACAGCGACACCCAGAACAACCAGACAGAGGAAGGTCAACCACTCGAACTCACCCTGGTAGATGCGCTGAATTACGACCTTGGTTAGGGTCGCAACGAATCCGTAGAGGATTCCAGCCCCGACCACAAAGTAGATGGCCTTACCGTTCTTGGCTTTACGAGCAGCCACGGTGATTAGGGAAACCAAGATAACGGCGAGGATCGACAGCACCTGCCACATTTGTCCATCGGTTAGCACGTACTCGTGGGCGATGGTAGACGCCGTGGTCACGAAGCCGCCGACGCCCAGAATGCAAAGCGCAATCGCGACCAT
>JBEGRP010000120.1:0-3663 GCA_041180345.1 Actinomycetota bacterium
TATATAGGCGAAATTGTTGCAACTTCCGGTTTAATCCTTGTCATTAATCTATTGGTCAATCATAAAAACCTTGTTGTAATCCCAGCTGCCGTTGCTGCCTGGATTGGAAGTGCCTACTTCTTCACAAGCTCCACATCCTTTGCAAACCCTGCAGTCACAATTGGTCGAACCTTTAGTGATTCTTTTGCTGGAATTGCCCCAGAGTGCGCACCCAAATTCATCGCTGCTCAAGTACTCGGCGCTCTTATTGGTTTGGGCTTAGCAAAGGTTCTTACTCGTGAGAAATAAACCCACCGTACTTTTTGTTTGCGTTCACAACGCTGGTCGTTCTCAGATGGCCGCCGGCTACCTGCAGGCGCTCGCGGGTGATCGGGTTCAGGTGCTCTCCGCCGGAACTGAGCCGAAGGACCAGGTCAACCCATCCGCCATTACTGCGATGGCCGAAGAGGGCATCGACATCGCCAACAACACCCCGAAGGTGCTTACCACCGAAGCCGTGAAGGAATCGGATTACGTCATAACCATGGGCTGCGGCGACACCTGCCCCTTCTTCCCAGGCAAGCAGTATCTGGACTGGCCGCTGAATGATCCGGCCGGCAAGGGTGTCGAAGATGTTCGACCCATTCGCGATGAGATTCGCGCCAAGGTCGAGGCCCTAATCGTGGAAATCGACGCTAAGTTTTAGCTGACTGCGTCGGGCAGCGTGCGCATCCCGCGCAACGGTGACATCACCACAAACACCGAGGAAGCCAGCACGCCCAGGCAGCCGATCCACATAGTTGGAACGACGCCGATGCCCGCGGCAATCCACCCACCCAGTAGCGAGCCGATCGGCATCACTCCCCAGATGAAAAAGCGAATGGTGGCGTTCATACGCCCCATCAATTCCGGTGGGCAAATCCGCTGGCGAGCCGAGACCTGGGTGATGTTGTAGCAAAGCACAAGGACGCTGTTGAACAGCTCGGCGCCAATCAGGAATGGAAGTTGGGCTGCGTGGGGCAGCAGTGAGGCAAAGGGAATGCAGCTGGTGGTGAATCCGTAGAGCACAGCCGAGATGATTACCAGCCTTCCCTCTCCCACCAGTTTCATCAGCTTGCCCGCACTGGCCGCTCCGATCAAGGCTCCAACGGCACCAGCCGACATGATTAGGCCGAACTGGCCGGGTGTGAATCCCAAAACCTTCAAGAGGTACAGGGGAAGCAGAGCCATAGCCATGTTGCTGAAGAAGTTGCCGGTACCGGTGGTCATCGCGATGGTGCGAATGATCGGCTGCTTTTTGACGAAGGCCAGGCCCTCGGCGATTTCTAGGCGCAGCGGGCGGCGTGATGACTTCGGGGCCTGTAGCTCACTGTCCCGAATCAAACCAAGAGAGAGCGCACTGAACGCGAAGCTGATGGCGTCGAACAGTATCAACAGCGGCGCGGTGATGATCGAGAGCAGGAATCCAACAATCGACGGTCCCACCACTCCCGCGAAACTGCCGGAGGTCTCCAGCGCGGAGTTGCCGGTACCGATTTGCTCCTTCGGCAGCAGCACCGGGATGAAACTTTGGGATGCCACACCAAAGAACACCGAGGCGAGTCCCACGATTACCGCCACCACAAACAGATGCCACATCTGAAGTTGGTGGTTAATCCAAAGCAGGGGAATGGCGAGCAGTGCCAGAAAGCGAAGCAGGTCTGCAAAGAGCATGACTTGGCGCTTAATCAGACGGTCAACCCAGGCACCAGCAACCAATCCAACCAGCAACCAGCAGGCGGTGGATGCCGCAGACAGGTAGCCCATTTCTTCCGAAGAGGCACCCAGCACTGTCACCGCGAGCACCGGGATCGCAAGCATCGAGAACTGATCGCCGAAGGCGCTGATGGACTGACCAGCCCAGAGCCAGCGAAAATGCGGGTTCCGCAGTAGCGACTTCGTTGTGCTCATTTCGTCAGTCTAGGACGAAACCCTTTATTTGGCGGCCGCCGAACTGTAAATCACAAAATCCCAAGGCTTTACCGTCAGGGACAATTTCTTGCCGGCGGTCAAAGTGACCGACTTGCCGGAAGCGTAATCGACAAACTTGCCCGCCATGCCTTTTGCAACTGGAAGAGTTGCCTTGATAGCCCGAGCGCTGGTGTTGGCCAGGAAGACTACCTTGTTGGCACCCTTCACGCGATACAAGCTCAGCAGGCTGGCGTAGTTGGAATCGATGAAGTTCAGCGATCCGCCGGCTGCTCCGCTCCAAAGCGCGGAATTGTTCTTACGCAGTTTCACGAACTTGGAATAGAAGGCAGTCCAGGTCGCGGCGTCTGGGTTGGCGGTCCAGTTAATGGCGTCCTTTTCGAAGAAGGCCAGCTGCTTCTGCAGGCCCACCTCCTGGCCGTTGTAAATCAGCGGGATACCGGGGGTGATGAAGGTAATCGCGGCCGACTGCTTCAGACCCACACCTAGGCGCTGGAACTCGGTGCCGTTCCAAGAATTCTCATCGTGGTTGGTGATGAAGTTCATCGGATAGGTACCGGATGGATAGTTGGCCACCGAGCCCGAGATTGCGTAAAGAATGTTGTCGCGTCCGCCAACGTGGTTCAGGGCATTCATCAGCTCCCAGTTGTAGTTGGCGCTGAAGGCCTGGATCATCAGGTCGGTGTTGCTCTGGTCCTCGGCCAACCACCACAGCTGCTTGATCTTGTTGACCTCGGCGGTGGCCGTGTTCCAGAAGTCGGCCGGCACTCCGCCGGCAACGTCCATGCGGTAACCATCGATGTCGAAGTTCTTCACCCAGTACTTCAGGGCGTCAGTCATGGCGGCACGAAGGCCGGGGCTGTCGTAGTTGAAGTCGGCAACGTCCGTCCAGTCGGTGCCCGAAGGCCAGGTGATTTCACCATTGGAGTCGTGGGTGTACCAGTCGGGGTGCTGGGTAATCCACGGATTGTCCCAGGCGCTGTGGTTGGGGACCCAGTCCAAAACGATTTTCATTCCCTGCGCGTGGGCGGCTTCCACCAGAGCCTTGAAGTCGGCGTTGGTGCCATAGCTAGGGTTCACAGCCTGGTAGTCGGCCACGGCGTATGGCGAACCCAGCGAGCCCTTCGCCTTGAGCTTGCCAACCGGGTAGATCGGCATCAACCAGAGCACGTCGGTGCCAAGACTCTTGATCCGCGGAAGCGCCGCCCTAACGGCGTCGAAGTTGCCAGCCTCGCTGAACTGGCGGACGTTCACCTCATAAACGGTTGCGCTATTCACCCAGTCGGGGCTTACCTGCCTTGCGGCAACGGTATGGGTGATCGGCAGGGCGCTCGCCGCGGGGGTCACCGACCCCAGAACAAGTGCCAATGTGGCGGTGAGGGCGGCGGTTAACACGACTGATTTCATGCGCATAGAGCAACTCTATGCATCAGTAGGCTATTTCCGTGAACAATTTCGAGCACCACATTCAACAGCTGGAGGCCCTGGGCTTTCAGCTGGAGCGTGGCATGCTCACTGGCGCTGGAAGTTTCCCAAAAGCCGCTCAAATTGGCACTCGTTTCTCGACCCCGCAGGTGCAAATCGACACCTATTTGTTGGAGGCATTCTTCGAGGCGGATAAGTCGCACCCAATCCTCGGTGAATCACAAAAAATCCAAGGCCCGGCGGGTGAATACACCGTCACCGAGTTGCTGCTGCACTTCCAATGTCAGGGCT
>JBEGRP010000121.1:0-3661 GCA_041180345.1 Actinomycetota bacterium
GTGATCTGGTGCACAGTGGCGATTACCTGCTGGCGCAGGACAACGGAAGTCGAGTCACCTGATGACCGCCGAATCCGACAAGCACGTCAGTTACATCAGCTATCTGAAGGTGGACGAACTGCTGCAGTTGCAGCAGCCGCTCTCCGATGGTCCCGAGCACGACGAACTGCTGTTTATTGTGATTCACCAGACCTACGAGCTCTGGTTCAAACAGATGATTCACGAACTGTCGGCCCTTCAGCCGGTGCTCGAAGCTGGCGACACCCACCGCAGCCTTGCTCTGCTGAAGCGGGTTCGCACCATCATGAAGACCCTGGTTGGCCAGGTGGACATCCTGGAGACCATGACACCGCTGCAGTTCAACTCTTTCCGGAGTCGCCTGCAATCCTCTAGCGGCTTCCAGAGTGCACAGTTCCGCGAGTTCGAGGCCATCCTGGGGCGCCGCGATCACGCCGGTGCGGGTGCCGATAAAAAGAGCGGCATGGGCATGGCCGAGCACCTCATTCCGGGGTCGCCGGCTAGGGCCCGAGTCGAGCAGGCGATGGCTAGACGTAGCCTTTGGGATAGCGCGATGCGATACTTCGATGCCCGCGGCTTCACGATGCCAGGGGATGTTCTGGACCGTGACATCACCACCGGCTACGAGGCAAATGAGGAAGTCCAGGCTGCACTGACCGCCGCCCACCGAGCCGACCCCGAAAGCAACCTAATCGGTGAAGCCCTGCTGGATCTGGACGAGGGTCTACAGGAGTGGCGCTACCGCCACGTGAAGATGGTGGAGCGCACCATCGGCCACAAGATTGGTACTGGCGGCAGCAGCGGCGTCGGCTATCTGGCAAGCACCCTCTTCAAGCCGGTCTTCCCCGACCTTTGGGCGATTCGCAGCCAGTTTTAAAACGAAAGAACCCGCTCGACTGAGCGGGTTCTTTGTTATGAATCTCTTAGCGGCTGGCGCTGTCGACCACGTTCTTGACCAGCATGGCGCGGGTCATCGGACCGACTCCGCCTGGGTTTGGCGACAACCAACCCGCGACCTCGTCGACACCAGGGGCAACGTCGCCGACCAGCTTGGCCTTGCCATCCTCGCCCACAACGCGGGTGATTCCGACATCCAATACGGCGGCTCCAGGCTTGATCCACTCCGGCTGAACGAAGTGGGCAACGCCTAGGGCGGCAACCACGATGTCGGCACGCTTCACGGCGTGCTCCAAGTCGCGGCTGGCGGAGTGAAGCAGAGTCACGGTGCTGTCGATGCCCTTGCGCGTCATCAGTAGGCCCAACGGGCGACCAACGGTAACGCCACGACCGATTACCGCAACCTCGGCGCCACGAGTCTCGACGCCATAGCGGGTCAGCAACTCGACGATGCCGGCTGGGGTGCATGGCAACGGACTGGTTAGTTCGCCACTGACGCCCAGAACCAGGCGACCCAGATTGGTCGGGTGCAGGCCGTCGGCATCCTTGGAAGGGTCGATCAGCTCCAGCATTTCGTTGGTGTCGATGCCGAACGGTAGCGGCAGCTGAACGATGTAACCGGTGCAGTCCTTAGCGTCGTTCAGGTCGCGAATCGCGGCACGAACATCGGCAGCCGATGCGGTCTGTGGCAGGTCGATGCGGATGCTCTCCACGCCAACCTCGGCACAGTCTCGGTGCTTTCCGGCAACATACGAGTGCGAGCCCGGGTCGTCACCGACCAGCAGGGTGCCCAAACCTGGACGGATTCCCTGCTGCTTCAGCGCGACCACGCGCTCCGCGAGCTCGGCCTTGATTGCCTTGGCGGTCGCTAGACCGTCCAGACGAATCGCGGTCATGCTTACCAGTTCTCGAGACCCGCGTACAGCGGGAACTCTTCTGCCAGCTTGGCAATGCGAGCAGCCAGCGCCTGGATGTCAGGGTTTGGCTTCAGAACGCCGGCGATTACGTCGGCGACCTCGGTGAACTGAGCTGCACCGAAACCACGGGTGGCAAGCGCAGGGGTGCCGATACGAACACCCGAGGTCACCAATGGTGGACGTGGGTCGTTTGGCACCGAGTTGCGGTTGACGGTGATGCCAACCTCGTGCAGCAGGTTCTCGGCGGTCTTGCCATCGATTGGCGAGTTGCGCAGGTCAACCAGAACCAGGTGAACGTCGGTACCGCCGGTCAGGATCTGGACACCGTTTGCGGCTACGTCGGCAGCGGTCAGGCGGTCGGCGATGATGCGGGCACCCTCGATGGTGCGAGCCTGACGGTCCTTGAACTCGTCGGTGGCCGCGGCCTTGAAAGCAACTGCCTTGGCGGCGATGACGTGCATCAGTGGGCCACCCTGCTGACCTGGGAACACTGCCGAGTCAATCTTCTTGGCGTACTCTTCCTTGGCCAGAATCAGACCCGAGCGAGGACCGGCGAGGGTCTTGTGGACGGTGGTGGAAACCACGTCTGCGTAAGGCACTGGCGATGGGTGCAGACCCGCTGCAACCAGGCCGGCGAAGTGAGCCATGTCGACCCAAAGCTTTGCACCAACCTCATCGGCGATGCTGCGGAAGGCCGCGAAGTCCAGGTGGCGGCTGTATGCCGACCAACCGGCGATGATTACTGCCGGCTTGGTCTCGAGTGCACGCTTGCGGACGATGTCCATGTCAACCAGGAAGGTCTCTGGGTTCAGCTCGTAGGCGTTGGCCTGGTACATCTTGCCCGAGAAATTGAGGCGCATACCGTGGGTCAGGTGACCGCCGTGGGCTAGCTCCAGACCCAAAATGCTGTCGCCTGGGTTTGCCAGTGCCATCAGAACAGCGGCGTTTGCCGATGCACCCGAGTGCGGCTGAACGTTTGCGTGGTCGGCGCCGAAGAGAGCCTTGGCGCGGTCGCGAGCCAGGTCCTCGGCTACGTCAACGGCCTCGCAGCCACCGTAGTAGCGCTTGCCTGGGTAACCCTCGGCGTACTTGTTGGTCAGCACCGAGCCCTGGGCCTCCAGGACACCGCGCGATACGAAGTTCTCGCTGGCAATCATCTCGAGGAAGTTGCGCTGACGGTTGAGCTCGGCCTGCAGAACGGCCGCAATCTCTGGGTCGGTCTCGCTCAGTGGCGAGTTAAAAGTGCTTGGGAGGTTGCTCATTTGGGCTCCTACTTTTTGCCGTGGGTTATCGGTAATTGGAACAGTTGGCTTGGCCCAGGCGCACGACCAAAAATCTGCCATCGCTCCCCGATGGAAACCCATCTTTAGCGCCAGTTGCGACGGGTTAATTCTACGGGGTGAAACGCCCCGCGAAGCCACTTAGCGAAGGGTTCACCTACCTGAAAATCCGCGGTCCACGGGTAAACTTGGGGCTTATGAGCAGCGTTGAGAACACCGCAACCACCCACTGGGTATTGACCCTGGTTTGCAAGGACGGTCCGGGTATCGTTCACGCCATCTCGGGGGCCATCGTGGCCGCTAATGGAAACATCACCGAGAGCCAGCAGTTCGCCAGCGAGGACACCGGTCGCTTCTTCATGCGCCTGCAGATCGAGAGCGCGGTTCCACGCGAGCACCTAGAGCGTCAGATTGCTCCGGTTGCCGCCCGCTACGACATGGAATTCCAGCTGGACGAGGTGGGTCGCAAGATGCGCACCCTGATCCTGGTTTCGAAGAGCGCTCACTGCCTGAACGACCTGATGTTCCGCCAGCGCAGCGGCCAGCTGC
>JBEGRP010000122.1:0-3612 GCA_041180345.1 Actinomycetota bacterium
AGCTCCAGACGGCTACCTGGGGTGCCGTTGATAACGGTAGGGGCGGTCAGCCAAGGAGCCTTCAAAGCGTTTGCGAACTTGCCGCCAAATTCACCGTGAACCAGTGCCTGGGCCTTGCCCTCGGCCAGGCTGAAAGATGCGACGTCCCAGAAGGCGGTGGATCCGCCATCACCGATGACGATCTCGTAGCCCTCGGGGTTGTGGTACAGGTCCATCAACCCTTCCTGAACGCGCTTGACCAGGTTCTTGATCGGTGCCTGGCGGTGCGAGGTACCCATCAGCTTCACGCCGTGAGTGGCGAACGCATCCATCTGAGCCTGACGGACTCGCGAAGGACCACAGCCGAAGCGACCGTCTGCAGGCAATAGTTCAGTAGGGATTTTGATGTCAGCCATGCCTAAAGTTTACCGAGCCTAAGAGCCGCGGGCCTGCTCACCCGTAATAATTGGAGGGCAACACCGGCTGGACTAAAGGACTGCAGTGACCGATCTAATCGATACCACCGAGATGTACCTGCGTACCATCTTGGAGTTGGAAGAAGAGGGTCAGGTTCCGATGCGGGCGCGCATCTCGGAGCGCCTAAATCACAGCGGACCGACCGTCTCCCAGACCATTGCCCGCATGGAGCGCCTTGGCCTGGTGGGCTTGGGTGGTGACCGGCACCTGGAGCTGACCGATCTGGGCCGCGACGAGGCCATCAAGGTGATGCGAAAGCACCGCTTGGCCGAACGGCTGCTGGCCGATGTGATTGGTCTGGAGTGGGAGCTAGTTCACGAGGAGGCTTGTCGCTGGGAGCACGTGATGAGCGAGCAGGTGGAGCGCAAGCTGATGGCGCTTCTGAACAACCCGCACATTTCTCCATACGGCAACCCGATTCCCGGGCTGGAGGAACTCGGTGCAGAGCAGTCGCCCGCGTTCCACGACGGCGTGGTCAGCGTTACGTCGCTAGATTTCACCGACCCAGACAGGGTCTACACGCTTCGACGCATCGGTGAACCGTTGCAGGTGGACACTCAGTTGCTGGGTGACCTGAAGTCGCTGGGCATCATTCCGGGAGCGCAGTTGAGCTTCGAAAACAAGGCGGGGCGAGTCTTCATTCGCGTGGCTGGGGCAAACGAAGGTGCTTCGCTGGTGAGCGACGACGCCGCCCACCTGTTTGTTGACGCCTAGATTCCTGTAAGTATCCTGACCCACTTTGAGGGTTATCCACTAGTTGGTAAAATCGAGGAACACCCTAATCGGCTGGAGGCCTAATTCTTGGCTAAGCAGAGCACTGGACGCCATCGCGCAGACGTTGACATCAACGTCTTCGAAACGATGGAACTTCGCTCGCGCCGCTCCATTCGAGAGGCGGAGCGCAAGCGCGCTACGCGAGCGGCGAAGCGAGAGGCTCGTCGCGCCCGGAAAATCCAGCACGTAATCGTCGATCAGAACCAAGAGCTGATCAATACCGGTCGTTTCGTGGTTGCCGGGGCAACTGCGGTTCCGTTGACCAAGCGCAAGTCATTCCGCGCCACCCTGGCGATGTCTGTTTCTGCAGGAATCTTCACCACAGTTGCGCTACCTGCCTACGCCTACAGCCCCGAGGTTGCTGCCATGGCGCACTTCACGACCACCAACGCCGCCGAATTTGCCGCTGCCGCCGGCACTCAGAACATCACCGTCGCCGAGGTAAACGCGGTTAACTTCCACCGCGACAACTACCTGACCACTTCGGCTGCAGAACTGGCTCGCCAGCAGACCGCGACGCGCTACCTGTCCTATGCCGGCCCGACCGCCGAGGACTTCGTCAACAACCCTCCTTACTCCAAATTGGATGGCGCCAAGATCCTTCAGGTTGCGGCCAAGTACGTGGGTTCCCCCTACGTCTTCGGTGGCGAAAACCCATCTGGCTTCGACTGCTCGGGTTACGTCCGTTTCGTGTTCTCGCAGTTCGGTCTGGACCTCCCGCACTCGGCCATCGCCCAGTCGCGAATGGGAATCCTGATCAAGCCAGAGGACGCCCAGCCGGGTGACCTGGTGGTGCTGAACGACCTGAGCCACGATGGAATCTACGCCGGCAACGGCAACTTCTATCACGCGCCTCGTCCGGGTGACACCGTGAAGCTTGCCCCTATCTTCACCGACCGCGTCTTCTTCGTTCGCCTGGGAACCAAGTAACTCAAGCCCATTCGCTTCGGGCCCACGATAAATCGTTACTTTTACGTGCGTGTTGCTTCACGCAAATTTCACCTTCCCAGGCGTAATCTGAGCCCAAGACCACTAACGTCGGTGGCTGGAGAGGCAGTTATGAGTCTGAGGGTTGTGCCCGCCAAGCACGAACACCAGTTCCAACATTCCTGCCGACCCGGCCTGATCATTTAGCGCGTCACCGTTTACGGTGGCGCGTTTTTTGTTTCCGATTTGGCGGTCTTAGCGAAAACCCATAGGCCATTTGGGCGGCTTCGAAAGGATTGCAGCAATGCGGACACTGGTACTAAACGCGGGATACGAGCCACTCGGTGTGGTTTCGTTCAAACGAGCCTTGACTCTGGTTATGAGCAATAAGGCAACTGTCTTGGAACCCTCCGAGGAGATGGTTCACAGCGCCACCGAGTCGTTTGACTTGCCCTCGGTGATTTTGTTGACCCGCTACGTGCGGGTGCCAATGAGTCGCGCGATTCCGGTAACCAGACGCGGCATTCTGCGCCGAGACAATCACCACTGCGCCTATTGCGGTCGTTCCGCAAACACCATCGATCACGTCTTCCCAAAGAGCAGGGGCGGAGCCGATAGCTGGGAGAACCTGGTGGCCGCTTGCCTGCGCTGCAACAACACCAAGAGCGACAAGACTCTCGCGGAGCTCGGCTGGAGCCTGCGCGTGACTCCAAGAATGCCGTCTGGTGGGATCTGGAGCGTTCGCGGGGCCGAGCGTGCCGAGGAGCGTTGGGACAACTACCTGATTGCTGCCTAGGCTTTAACCATCAAAGCCTGAGGGGGATTGGTGTTTCTAAAGCTACTTGCCGGCATCGCGCTGGTGTTCTCGGTGGTGATGCCCGACCCGGTCAAGACCCCTGGTGCAATCAATCCTGCAGTTACGCAGGCAAATATTCAGAAGACCATCTGCGTCTCGGGGTACACCTCGGCGATACGCCCACCTTCGTCCTACACCACCGCACTGAAGATCAAGCAGTTACAGCAGGGTTATGCGGTCAATGGCGACTTCGATACCTCGCACTACGAGGAAGACCACCTCATCTCTCTGGAGCTGGGTGGCCATCCGACAGACCCCAAAAACCTTTGGCCCGAGCCCTATAACGACACGCTCGGTGCCCGCATCAAAGATCGCCTGGAAAACAAGCTGCATGACCTGGTCTGCGATGGCGCCATAAAGCTGAAGACCGCTCAGCAGGCGATCTCGGTGAACTGGGAGGACGCCTACCAGAAGTACATCGGTCCGCTGCCAAGTGCAGGCACCGAGAGCGCGGCCCCCAACTCGGTGAAGGCCACACCCAGCGCCAGTGCCAGCAAGAAGCTGGATCCGCGGTTTAGTACCTGCAAAGCTGCCAATGCTGCCGGATATGGCCCGTACTTCAAGGGTGTCAACAAAGAGTATGGCTGGTATCGAGATGC
>JBEGRP010000123.1:0-3603 GCA_041180345.1 Actinomycetota bacterium
CAACGGCAAGCGCCGCCTGGTCACCGAGAAGCAGTACGCACTGATCCGCGGCACCACTCCGGCTGCATTCAAGATCGATGCCACCCTGGCTAACCTGCTGCCGATTGGCACACCGATGCCGGCCAACTACAAGACAGTTTTGGCAAACCCGCTGGATGCAATCACGGCGTCACCGAGCCCGAGTCCGTCGGTAAGCGTGTCGCCGAGTGCTTCCGCCAGCCCGAAGCCTTCGGCTTCGGCCTCACCGAGTTTGAAGCCCTCGGCTTCGGCGTCACCGACAGTTAAGCCTTCGCCTTCGGCGAGCCCGAGCATCAAGCCGTCACCTACTCCGACTGCAACGCCAACCGCAACACCAGCACCTAGTGCCAGCGCCAAGCCGGCAAGCTACATCGTGGTTAGTGGCGATACGTTGACCAAGATCGCCAATCGATTCTCGGTGACTGTAGCTGCCCTAAAGTCCGCGAACGGCCTGACCAGCGACGTGATCAAACTGGGGCAAAAACTGATCATCCCTTAGGGATGCGGTTACTTTTCTTCGACGACGCCGGACTGCGAGACCCGGTTTAGCAGTTTTCCGAAGAGGCGCATCCTGAGTCGTTTGGGCGCTTGACCACGAGGCTCTAAGAGCTCGGCTGGTTCGTTGACTTTGATGGCAAAAATGAGCACAAGGACCCAGCCCAGCTCGACAATCATGCGGCTCTCGGTGAGGTTTTGAGCCAACAGGGCCACAAATACCAGGACCGGCCAGAGGTAGAGGGCGCTGGTGTGGCGCACTGCCAGGCGCCAGACCTTGACGAAGGTCAGGGCCAACATCCCGACGAACAGCAGGAAGCCCACCACTCCAAGCTGCAGCCAGACGTCTAGGTAAGAGTTGTGCGCCTGATAGTAGGTGACGTTGTCGCGGACAATAAGGCCCTCGTATGGCTTTACCCCGGGCATCCAATAGCTGATCCAGCCCCAGCCCTGGAGTGGTCGTTGTCCGATCAGACCCAGTACGGCCTTCCAGATGTCCAGGCGGCCGGTCATGTCGGGGCTCTTGCCAATCAGCACGAACAACTGCGAGCGATAGACCAGTACGAAGAAAGCGGCAATTCCAAATGCGGTCCAGGCCAGGCGGTAGTAGCGGTGGCGGGTCTCGCGGTCGTGCCCCTCGGCAATGAGTGCGACCAGTGCAACGGCCGCGGCACAGGCCATCGCGAATCCGATTCCCGCCGAACGCGTAAGCGCAAATGCGACGGTTGCCATCAGCAGGCCGGTGAGGTTGGTCACTCGGTGACCAGACTTAATTGCCAGGCGAATCGCAAACATGATGAAGCCGAGCATCGCCACGTAGGCCAGTAGGTTGGCGTTACCCACGATGCCCTGAATGCGCGATCCCTTCAGCAGCCAACCCTGGGTCCAGTAGTAGGCCCCCGATGGCGGGTTAGGAGTTGTGTAGTTCTTGAAGATCGGAGCGATTGGCCCGTGGACCACCAGCGCGGCATAGAGCTCGAAGGCGAACGATGCGGCCAGGATCACCCAGAACACCCTGGCGAAGAGTGCCAGCAGATCGCGCCAGGAGTAGTTAGCCACCAGGAAAAGCGCGAACACCGTGGCCACCAGCGTTCCCAAATATCCCAGCAGAGTGAACGCCGGATAGAACGACCAGAGGGTGCTCAGCAGCATGAATCCCAGCAGTCCGTAAAGGGTGAAGGGGACCCGCGACAGGGTCGCCCTCGGTGCAGAACGGAAGAACAGCACGCCCACCAAGATGGCAAGCGCAACACAGATGGTGCCCCAAGCGAAGAATCCCACCGAGTAACGCACCGAGTCACCGGCCGAGATGATGTAGATGCCGATGTAGGCGAGAGCGTTCCGCAGATTAAACGGACTCAGCTTCGAATCCACCGGGGTGGATTGCAGCTTTTCGCTCATCTCGGGCCTTGCCTTTGGTTTCGTTTGAAGAGTCTTCAGTCTATTGAAGGCGGTGGCGAATGGCTAAAGCCGCAGACCCCTTTGCTACCCTTGAAGGCAGTGCCAACAACAGAGGTTAGGGTCGGATTGATTCGCAAAATCAGCAACTCAGCGCGTGACTACGCCTGGGGTTCCGACAACTTAATTCCGGATTATTTTGGCACTGAGGCAACCGGCAAACCGATGGCGGAAATCTGGTTCGGTACCCACGAAGGATCACCCACCACGGTCTTAGCCTCCGACGGCGGTCCGGCTGGGACTCTGCTACAACTCCGTGACGGTAAGCCACTCCCATTCCTCCTAAAGATTCTCGCTGCGGGTCAGCCGCTATCGATTCAGGCCCATCCGAATAAAGAGCAGGCGGTCGAAGGTTTCGCCCGCGAAAATGCTGCCGGAATCTCGATGGACGACCCAGCTCGCGATTACAAGGACGATCACCACAAGCCCGAAATGATTGTCGCGTTGACGCCGTTCCGTGCCCTGATTGGTTTCCGCCCAACCATGGACGCCGTTGTCGCTCTGCAACGTTTGGCGATGCAGGCCCAGGCACTCGACTTCCAGGCGCTGGAGGCAACTCTGGCGGAATCAATCCAGGCACTTCGCGTCGGCGGACCCGAAGAACTCATCCAGTCACTGCTGGCCAAGCGCGGAGAGCTGGCCGAGGTCACCGCCCAGCTGGCGGAACTGGCAACGCTGTCGCGCTCGGTGGACAACATCGAGAGCGCCAATCTGGCGTTGGTCCCGCAACTGCAGCAGCTGTACCCGGGAGATCCGGGAATCTTGATCACCCAGCTGATGAACCTGGTCGAGCTTGCCCCGAATCAAGCCGCGGAACTTCCAGCCGGATGCATTCACGCCTACGTCTCGGGCCTCGGTGTCGAAATCATGGCCAACAGCGACAACGTGCTTCGCGGGGGTCTCACTCCGAAGCACATTAACACCGAGGAACTCCTGCGGGTGCTGGACTTCAAGGCCTCGTTTGACCCTGCGATGGAGTCAAAACAGCTGGTTTCTGGGCTGTACCAGTACCCGTCTGTTGCCAGCGACTACCTGCTTTATCGAATTGAAGTTAGCGGCAGCACTCTGCTTGCCGATCTGGAACTTCCAAACCCGGGAATCGTGCTCTGCACCGCGGGTGAAATCGCCGTGGGGGACAGCAAGGAAGAACGCCAGGTTCTGCGAAAGGGCGAGGCCGCCTATCTGGCTGATGCTCGCTTCTATTCCTTCAGTGGCTCCGGAACTGCGTTCCTGGCAACCAACTAGGCCAGTGCGCTCCAAGCGCTCTCTACAATTTCGGCCAGCCCCTGCTTTGCCCGCCAACCCAGCACACTGTTGATGCGCGAGACGTCGGCGCAGAGGAATGGTGGGTCACCGGCGCGACGCTCCGAAACCTCGACTTCGAAGTCGATTCCACTGACGCGGCGAATCTCGCTGAGAACCTCGAAGACGCTGCTACCGGAACCGGTGCCCACGTTGAAGGTGTCGAAGTCGCGCTGATCGCGGTCTAAGTACTCCAGCGCACTCAGGTGAGCCTCGGCTAGGTCCAGCACATGCACGTAGTCGCGGACGCAGCTGCCGTCCTCGGTGTCGTAGTCGTCACCAAACACCTTTGGCTTGTTGCCAGCCTTGATGGCGGCAAAGACAATCGGC
>JBEGRP010000124.1:0-3597 GCA_041180345.1 Actinomycetota bacterium
AAACAAGGAGAGAAATATGAAGGCAAAGCGCACCCTGCGTTCAGTCGCATTGCTCGCCGCTGGTCTGTTGGCAACATCGACAGCAGTCAGTCTGGCAGCGACCAGCGCCAACGCGGCCGCCAAGTCCACTGTGATTATCAACCAGACCACGGCAATGACGTCGTTGAACTCGGGTACTCCAGACACTAACTTGGTCACCAACACCGATATCGGATACCTAACCAGCGCTGGTTTCTGGTACTACGACAACGGCCCGAACCTGGTTCGAAACACCAAGTTCGGAACCTTCGCAATCACCAAGAATGCAAAGAACGACTTCCAGGTGACCTACCGTGTTAATAAGGGCCAGGTCTGGTCGGACGGTGCAGAGATTACTGCAGCCGACCTTCTGTTGAGCCACATACTCAGCAGCAGCGCCTACTCGAAGAAGGCTGGATTGGGAGACCCTTCCAAGGATGTCCCAGCTTTCAACTCGGGTGGCTACGGTGGTGCTTATGACAGCCACGTAAAGTCTGTTGCTCTTAGCTCGGACGGCTACTCGCTGACCGTAAAGTACGACGGCTTCCAGCCTGACTGGCAGATCCTGGGCCCTGGCCCATCACCTGTGCACGCACTGGAGCTTATGGCTGATGGCAAGACCACCCTGCAGTCCGCTTCGGTCTCGAACGCAGCCACCGACCAGTTCGTCGCTGACTTCAACGCCGGCCTGAAGGGCAAGAACGCTCGACTGGCAAAGCTTGGTGCTATCTGGTCTGAGGACTACAACATCCAGGACATCAACTCGAAGACCAACCCGCTGCTGCTCGTCAGCAACGGTGGTTTCATTGTTGACAGTGCAATCAAGAACACCTCGGTGACTCTGGTTCGCAATGACAAGTACACCTCCGGTCCAGCCCTGGCTACCAAGAACCCGATCACCAAGGTTATTTTCACCTTCGTGACCGACGGTGCACCAGCAGCGCAGGCTCTTGGCAACGGTGAAATCGATGTCTACGACGGTCAGCCTGACACCGCAACCTTCCAGCAGCTGAAGCAGCTGCAGGGCGTCAACGTGGAGTTGAGCACTACTGCAACCTTCGAGCACGTCGACTTGCGCGTCGGCAACAACCCGGGCTCGGAAGACAAGAATGAGGCCAAGTACGACGGTCCGTTTGCTGAAAGCCATGGACAGAAGGCACAGGACCTGCGTCGAGCATTCCTGTTGGCTCTGCCACGTCAAACCATCGTCAACAAGATGGTCTCGCAGGCCTATGACCCAACCAATCAGGCCGATGCAACCGTAATGAACTCCAGCTTCCTGCTGCCAGCTCAGGCCGGTTACAACACCATCGTCAACGGTTCGGGCGTAAAGGACTTCACTGAGGGCACTCAGGCACAGCGCACTGCTGCGGCCCTGAAGCTGGTCCAGAAGTGGTATCCAAAGGCCGAGGCTGGTTCGAACACTGTTCCAATCAACATGCTGTTCAAGAACAACGCTCGTCGCATTGGTGAGAACCTGCTGATCGCTGCTGAAGAAGCCAAGGCCGGCTTCAAGGTCTCGACCGTAGGTAACGCGAAGTGGTCGCTGCTATTGGACGACCCAAGCTACGACGTTGCGATGTTCGCCTGGGCTCCATCGAGCGTTAGCCAGACCGGCACCAACGCCAACTTCCAGAGCGATGGTTCCAACAACCACTACGGCTGGAACAGCCCTGCGCTGGACAAGATATTGAAGAGCCTCGAGGCACCGCTTTCGGACTCGGCAATCATTGCCAAGTACCTAGCAGCCGAGAAGATCATCAACGCCAACGCCTGGACCCTGCCGCTTTACCAGTGGCCACAGGTCACCGCTTACAACAGCAGCCTTGTTGGTGTAAAGCCTGGCCCACTGATTCCAAACGTAGTTTGGAACTACTGGCAGTGGCACTTCTAGGAGCTAGTTAAATCAGCTCTTAGAAATGGCTCAAGAGTTGGGGGCATCCACGACGGATGCCCCCAACTTTGAGTAATAAACCCCACTGGTCTAGAAACGGATTCAAATTGATTGCCTACATCGGAAGACGAATCGGCGTCGTCCTACTTATACTTTTCGGCTCCTCGTTCATCGTTTATAACTTGGAGGCAGTAGCTGGAGATCCACTGGCGGACCTTCGAACCAGCACTGCTAAAAATAAAGACTTTTTGATTGCGCACCTGACTCGCGAACTGCAACTCGACGTTCCACCTCCGGTGCGGTATTTTTCTTGGCTAAAAGGTGTCTTAGGTTTCTTCACCGGCAATGCCGACCTTGGTAAGACCCGCGACGGGCTTTACGTGGTCAATGAAATCTCTGCAGCCATTCCCGTGACGGTTCGCTTAGTTCTCGGTGCAACTGTCTTGGCAATCGTTCTGGGCATTACCGTCGGTGTTATCACCGCTATTCGTCAGTACAGCCGCCTCGACTACACCATGACTTTTATTTCGTTCCTGATGTTTTCGCTGCCAGTTTTCTGGGTAGCAGTGTTGCTGAAGCAGTACATGGCTATCGAGTTCAACAACTTTCTCGGTTCCGGGCAAATTACGCCACCTTGGATAGTGGGTACCGCTCTAGTTGTTGGAATAGTCGTTGCGGGCATTGTTTCCGGTGACCGCAAGCGAGTTTGGATTATCTTCGGCAGCTCCGCGGCTCTCACTGCGGTGTTAATGCTGCTGATAAACGCTTCAAACTGGATCCTCACACCAGGCTTGGGAATCGTAGGTGTGGGGCTTATCGCTGCAGCGATTGCGGTTGGCTTGACCTCGCTGATTGTTGGATTCGAGAACAAGCGAGTTCTGTACGCCAGTTTGACCGTGGCCGCAGCAGTGATCATCGGCTATTACCCGGTGAATGCGATGTGGCACTTGAAGGGATTGAATGCTGGAATCATGCTGCTGCCACTTCTAGGGCTGGCAATGGTTGCAGTTATCTCGGCTTTGATCTTCACCAAGGTTGACCGTGGCCCAGCGATTCGCACCACCGTGATTTCGGCGGTATTTGCGTTCCTGTTCCTGCTCATCGACAAACTGATGCAGGTATGGGGCACCTACATCCAGACCGACGGCATCGACATGCGTCCGATTCCAACCATCGGTGAGATCAGCGTTCGCCTCAGCAGTCAGAACTTCTGGATTCTCTTCATGGATTCGCTTGTTCACGTGCTGCTTCCGACCATCGCCCTGACGCTGATTTCTTTTGCAGGCTATGTTCGATTTTCGCGTGCCAGCTTGCTTGAGGTCATGAACATGGATTACATCCGCACCGCTCGAGCCAAGGGGCTGAGCGAGCGAACCGTAATCGTCCGCCACGCTCTCCGAAACGCGATGATTCCGCTCACCACGCTAATGGCCGCAGACTTCGCAGGCATTTTGGGTGGGGCAATCATCACCGAGTCTGTGTTTGGCTGGCACGGAATGGGAACCCTGTTCCGTGCGGCAATCAGCACGCAGGACCTTAACCTGTTGATGGGAGTCTTTGCGATCACATCGTTTATGGCAGTGATGGCAAACCTGGTGGCCGATCTTCTCTACTCGGCACTTGACCCACGAATTCGAGTTGGTAAGTAATCATGGCTAAGAAAAAAGTTGCTGTCGAAAACATCA
>JBEGRP010000125.1:0-6093 GCA_041180345.1 Actinomycetota bacterium
CGCTCGCGATGGAGCCGCAACTCAGGATCCTTTCATAGCAAACTTGCCCTACCTGATTGCAGGAATTGTGCTGGTATTTCTAGGCGCACTTGCCGGACCACTGATGCAAAAGCGCCGCGAGCGCAAGGCAGCAGAAAAAGCCGCGCTGAAGCAGCTGGAACAAGAAGATTAAGTTGAAAGCCCCCAACCACGGTTGGGGGCTTTCTAGATGCCTGAGTTACTTTATCGCCGGAATCAAGTTCGGGATAATCAACAGCACGCCGTAGATAACCGCACCGAAGCTCAACGCGAAAAGTGCGTAAGCTGCGGCTCGACTTGCTGCCTCAGAGCGCAACGCCTTAGCGTCACCCTTCTTAGCCTTCGACTTCACATGCTCCGCGTTGGTGAATAAACGCACACCGAGCGAGAACATTGTTACTACAACAGCGGTACCTACCAGCGCCGCGAAAAGAACGCTTAAGAGGCCGTTCCAGTTAATCGGAGTGAACATTACTTCTTACCCTTCTTCGACTTCTTAGCAGCCGCCGCAGCCTTAGCGGCAGCCTTGCGCTGCTTCTTGGTTTCGACGATTTCTGATGCGTCTTCCAACTCGCTTGCGACGTGCTGGTGAGTGACTGCATTGCGTCGGCTGATCTGGAAAATAGCGATGATGACGCCGACAGTGATGATGGCATCAATGATGATTCCGGCAGGACCGGTCAAAACGATGGCCGCGGAAACCGCACCAACCAGAGCTGCCGCTGGAAGAGTAAACAGCCAACCGAGGACAACCTGACCAGCCTTGTTCCAACGAACCTTACCGCCGGCACGACCCAGGCCGGATCCGATTATGGAGCCCGAGGCAACCTGGGTGGTGCTGAGCGCAAAGCCCAACTTGCTGGAAGCCAGAATGGTGGCTGCCGTAGCAACCTCGGCTGCCAGACCCTGAGCAGGCTTAACCTCGCTGAGGCCCTTGCCCATAGTCTTGATGATTCGCCAACCACCCGAATAGGTGCCCAGCGCGATTGCAAGCGCTGCGGAAATCACTACCCAAAGCTGGACGTGCGAGCCGTCGGCCTGGAGGCCACCGGCAACCAGAACCAGGGTGATTACACCCATGGTCTTCTGCGCGTCGTTGGTTCCGTGAGCCAGCGCAACTAACGAGGAAGAGAAAATCTGTCCGTAGCGGAATCGGCCACGTCCGGTTGACAAGTCATCGTCAGAGGAACGCTGTGTTACTCCATAGGCGATTTTGGTGGCAACCCATGCGGCCAGGCCGGCAATAACCGGCGCGAAGAGCGCGGGGTAGAAGATCTTCTGCAAGATGGCATCGAAGTTCACTGCGCCGAGGCCTGCAGCTGCCAGAACAGCGCCGATGAGGCCACCGAAGAGCGCGTGGGACGAGGACGACGGCAGACCCAAGAACCAGGTGGTTAGGTTCCAAAGAATGGCACCGGTCAAACCGGCGAATACGATCTCCGGCTTCAGGGTTGCCGCGTCGTTAATCATGCCCACCGAGATCATGGTTGCAACAGCGGTGCTCAGGAACGCGCCGACCAGGTTCATGACCGAAGCGATTAAAACTGCAGTTTTTGGCTTCAGAGCGCCAGTTGCGATTGGGGTAGCCATCGCATTCGCTGTGTCGTGAAAACCATTGGTGAAATCAAAGAACAGTGCCAGTACAACTACCAGCCCTACGATGACGATCGCGTCCACTTGGACCTTTCCTTTGTGCGGATTGAAAGAGGCTTGCTTTACCCAGTTAACTCTTGGTTAACAGCCCCTTAAAGTAAAACGGACGGGAGATGTCCAAAACCGTTAACCAGCAAAACGCAAGGTTAACAAAAGGTGAACAAATTCTGGCCCATTTGCTGGGCTATCAGATGCTCACCTGCTGGCCGATGTGCGGCACCATCGACGCCCAGCCCAGCTGAGCATGAATGCGGTCGCTGAACACCTCGGCTGCGCCCGCCTCACCGTGAACCACAAACACTTGGCTTGGCTGCTCGGTGGCGCTGCCCATCCATGCCATCAGCTCGTTTGCGTCAGCGTGAACGCTGAAAGACTCGATTTGAACCACCGAGGCCTTGACCGGCACCAGCTCTCCGTGCATCTTCACGAACTGGGCGCCATCAGAGAGCGACCGCCCGCGGGTTCCAATCGCCTGATAGCCAACCAAGACCACCGTGTGCTTTGGGTTGGGAAGCATGTCCCTTAGGTGATGCACTACTCGCCCACCGGTTCCCATGCCCGAGGCACTGATGATGATGCATGGTTGCTTGGGATTGTTGATCGTCTTGGACTGATCAGGGGTGAACAACTCCACCAGGGTTCCCGGGTCAAACGGATCGCGACCCTCCCAGGCTGCCGAGATCTCGGGGCGGATTTCAGCCGAATGCTCGTCAATCGCGGTCCGATAGAAGTCCAGTGCCTTGAGAGCCATGGGTGAATCCGCATAGATCGGAACCCGCGGGATGTTGCCGGCCTCCATAGCCTGACGCAGGCGAACCAGAATTACCTCGGTGCGGTCTACCGCAAAGGCGGGGACCAGGACGGAACCTCCGCCGGCACAGGTTTCGCGAATCACTTGCTCGAAGTCACCCGTGGTTGGCGCATGCTCGCGGTCGCCATAGGTTGACTCGGTGATGATGGCATCGAAGTGTCCAGCCGGAACCCCGCCGGGGGCGACCAGTAGCGGGTGGTCATCGCGGCCCATGTCACCGGTGAACAGCAGGCGCTTTCCGAAGAACTCCACCTCGACAAAGGCGGCACCGAGGATGTGCCCACTCGGGTGGAACGTCACGTAAGTGGAGTCTGCGACTTTGACGCGCTGGTTGAAAGGCTGCTCCT
The DNA here is from genome assembly GCA_041180345.1 of Actinomycetota bacterium. GTDB lineage: Bacteria > Actinomycetota > Actinomycetes > Actinomycetales > Microbacteriaceae > Rhodoluna. The sequence goes on from JBEGRP010000125.1 coordinate 2,830, forward strand.
GGAAAAGCCCCAACGTGTTCAGCACATCCGCCTCGTCGTATAGCGAAAGCGGCGGGTTGTGTTTGCTGAATGATTTCTTCTTTGCGTACTCGGCGTCTTCAGTCTGAATGCGGGCACTGTCGCGCAAAATAACCTCGGCCAGTTTCCCGGTGTAATGAGTTAGGTTGATGGAGCCAGCGAATCCAAGCTTCACAAGTCTGGGCAAGAAGCCGGAGTGGTCCAAGTGGGCGTGGGTGACAATGATCGCGTCAATCAACTCGGGGTCAATAGGGAAAGGATCCCAGTTCCGGAGGCGCAGTTCCTTCAAACCCTGGAACATGCCACAGTCGATCATCACGCGGGTGTTGCCGTGAGTCAGCAGGAATCGCGAACCAGTTACGGTGCCTGCCGCTCCCAGGAATTGAATGTACGGTTCTGCGACAGCTGCTTTGCTCATGGCGTCAGTTTATGCCCGAACCAAGTGCAAGAATCAAACTATGAAAAGGTTTGCGTCGGGCTACTGGTTCGTAACGCTGACAGTAGTGGCCTTGGCTGCCGGAGTGACCGCGCTGAGCCAAGGCGCGACTTTGATTGCAAATCTAAGTTTTGGGGCCAGCGCGATTGTGGGCTTTGTCCTTAGCATCCAGTGGCTGGTTCAAGCGATTCGCGAGGGTGCACTGGGATCGGATGTCCTGGCGGCAATATCCATTTCGGCAACAGCCATCACCGGCGAATGGATAGCAGCGGCAGTAATCTCGTTGATGCTGGCCAGCGGACGGGCTCTGCCACTCCCCTGAACCAGGTGCCCTTGGGGAGCATCATTCTGGTTCGAAGTGGCGAGGTGGTGCCCCTGGATGGAAAGATGGCGACGGCAGGCACCTTTGACGAGAGTGCACTTACTGGGGAACCTCTGCCGGTCTATCGCGCGATTGGCGAGGAAGTTGCCTCGGGAGTCGTGAACACCGGAAACAGCGTCGAACTGATCACCACCCAGACCAGCCAGACCAGCACCTATGCCGCTTTGGTCCGCTTGGTGCAACAAGCTCAAGCCGAGTCTTCGGGAACTGTTCGATTGGCGAACAAATGGGCAGGTTGGTTCGTGCCATTCGCGATCGCGTTGGCTCTGGGCACTTGGCTCATCACCGGAAATTACAGTTACGCAGTGGCGGTGATTGTTGCAGCTACACCCTGCCCGCTGATCCTTGCCGTGCCGGTAGCAATCATTGCAGGGATGTCCAAGGCGGCAAGTCGTGGTGCAATCATCAAGGGTGGGGCCGCCCTGGAGGCTCTGGCCCGCGCCAAGGTCATCCTCTTAGACAAGACCGGAACCCTCACTCACGGCGGGCCGGAAGTTTCCTCGGTTGTCTGCGCCGAAGGCGTCGATCGAGCATGGGTGATGCGCTTGGTTGGCTCCATCGAACAACACAGCCCGCACGTCGTCGCCAAGGCACTGGTTGCAGCCGCTGCCGTCGAGGGAGCTCAGTTTGCCAAGGCCACCGATGTCTTGGAGGAACACGGCCACGGATTGAGCGGTGTCGTCGAGGGCTACCGAATCCGCATCGGACAACCAAGTGGGGAATTACCGCAGTGGGCGGAGGTTGAGGACTCACTGCTGGTTGCGGTGGAAGTCGACACCAAACTGGTTGCAGTCATCGGCCTTGACGACCCAGTCCGCGAAGAATCCACCCAGACGATTGCTGACCTGCGCAGACTGGGAGTCGAGAGGACCATCCTCATCTCGGGCGACCGCGAAGCCACAGTCAGGACAGTGGCGGACTCGGTGGGCATTGACACCTACTACGCCCAGTGCACACCAGAACACAAACTTGAAATCCTGCGCACCGAGATGAAGAGCGCGACCGGTTCGGTTATTGCCGTCGGCGATGGAATCAACGATGCGCCTGCATTGGCAGCCGCCGATGTGGGTGTGGCTATGGGTGCTCGCGGCTCCACGGCGGCCAGCGAGGCTGCCGATGTGGTAATCATCGAGGATTCGATTGGGCACTTGGCGATGGCTTTGGATGTCGCTCAGGGCGCTCGGAATCGAGCTCTGCAGGCATCCGGAGTGGGTATGGGTTTGGCCATCGCAGCAATGGTGGTGGCCGCATTCGGAGTCCTAAATGCTACTGCCGCAGCAATTTCCCAGGAACTCATCGACGCCTGTGCCATCTTGTGGGCGCTGGTCCCGGCCGCGTCGCGACTGGGTCGGGCTCGCTAGCGCTTGTTAGCATGAAGCATGCCTGCAGCCACCGTTGACGAATACCTAGCCGAACTTCCAGAACCGAAGCGCGGCACCCTTCAGCAAATGCGAGAGCTATTGCTGGAGATCAGGCCAGACCTGCAAGAGACCATAGGCTGGGGTGCGCCAATATTCAAACTGAACGGCAAGAATGTGGCTGGACTGTGCGCGTTTAAGAATCACCTGGTTTACTCGCCGCAAAGCTCCGCTGTTCTGGAAGCGCTCGAGGCCCAGCTGGCGGAGTATGTAACCGCAAAGTCTTCGCTGCAGTTCGCCGTGGATAAGCCACTACCCAAACCGCTGGTCAAGGCACTGCTTGAGGCCAGAATCGCCGAACTTAGTTAGACGCTGCAGTCAGTCGCGCCAGTTGGTCTGGCGAGAGCTGAAGGATTGGCATGATTTCGCGAAGCTGTTCGACAGTTCGGGCAGATGCGATGGGCGCGGCAACTAGAGCCTGCGCACGCAACCACGCCAAAGCGACAGCCGAGCTGGTGCCGTCTAACTCTTTTGCAATGTCGGCGATGGTTGCAACGACTGCCCAGCCGCGCTCATTCTTGTAACCCTCGACACCGCCGGCACGGACCGATTCAACCTCGACTCCAGGCTGGTACTTGCCGCTTAAGAAGCCGCGGGCCAGCGAGAAAAACGGCAGTGCTGTCAGTCCAGCCTCCGCAAGCACCGGAGTGGAATCGGCCTCAAACTCGGTGCGTTCCATCAGGTTGTATTCGTTCTGCAGTACCGCATACCTTGCGAAACCGTTGGCCTGGCTGACTGCGAGCGCCTCCCGCAGACGGGCACCCGAGTGCTGGCTGGCCCCAATAAAGCGCACCTTTCCAGCGGTGATTAAGTCGTCAAACGCACCCAGAGTTTCTTCCAACGGGGTGTTTTTGTCATCTTCGTGGGCGTAGTAAAGATCGATGCGATCGGTCTGGAGGCGGCGCAGGCTGTCATCACAGGCGGCGATGATGTTCTCTCTGGATAGTCCGGGACGGGTGCTCATCTTCGCCACCTTTGTCGCGATTACCGTCTTGTCTCGAGCGCCACGG
>JBEGRP010000126.1:0-3577 GCA_041180345.1 Actinomycetota bacterium
AGTGGCACGATGTTCACTGCCGAGCGACCGCCCGAGTAGAGACCGTTCTTGACCAGGTAGGTGCGCAGGGCAACATCCTGGGTGCCACCCAGGCCCGGATCTGCGATGTTCTTCTTTGCAAGGGCTGCAATCTCGGCCTTGGTAGGCTCTCCTTCGGTCTTAATCAGGCCTGGCTTCACAACGAATACCGCACCACCCGAGGTGGCACCCGAAACGATATTCAGCACAGTTCCCCTGGTGGTGGTGTAACCACTGATGGCCGGGCTCGGGCCAACGTAGCCGATGTCAATCGCGCCACCTTTCAGGGCCTCGATCTCGGCGGTTCCTACGGTGAAGTAGGTGTACTGGACTTTGGTGCCGGCACCCAGGTATTTCTCGAACAGCTTCTGCTGGCGAGCGATAAGGGCAGGAGCATGGGTCAGATTTGCGAAGTAACCGATGCGAACGGTCGGGGCAGTGGCTGCCGCGGCGTTTGCGCTACTAGGAGTCATGACTGCAGCCGCGATTAGGGCGGCTAGTCCGACTCCAACGCTTAGCTTGCGAAAGTTCATGGGGATTCTCCTTGTTTGATGCTTTTCTAGTATTTCTACTGATTTAGTAGGAATACTTAGATTTACTCTAGGGAAGCCCAAACGAAAGCGCAAATCGGGCCGAAATAATGTGTCGGTTTATTTCGATAATGTCACTAGGATTTGCCTGCAAACCGCGTCACTGCTTGAATGTAGGCATGCAGATCTCGGCAAAAGTTGACTACGGCATTCGTGCCCTGTTGGTCCTTGCCGCCGCCTATGACGGGCCAGAAACTCGCCTAATCAAGAGCGAAGAGATTGCCACCGGCCAGGAAATCCCATTCAAGTTTCTTGAAGCAATCCTGACTGAAATGCGTCACGCCGGTTTTGTCATCAGCCAGCGCGGTGCCGTGGGCGGGTACCGCCTCAGCCGTTCACCAAAGAGCATTGCCCTGGCGGACATCATGCGAGTTCTCGATGGCCCTCTGGCTGCGGTACGTGGCTTGCGTCCCGAGATGGTCAGCTACAAGGGTTCTGCTGAGAATCTGGCCGATGTCTGGCTGGCAGTTCGAGTCTCGCTACGCAAGGTGCTGGAGTCGATGACTCTGGACGATATCCTCACGGGCAAGTACCCGAAGGAAGTAAGCGGCCTACTGAACGACCCGGATGCAAACGTGTCGCGTCCAATGTTTGTCACCGAGTAGCCACTGCCAGTTACTGACCACACGTAAAACAAAACCGCCGAATCGCTTCGGCGGTTTTATAAATTCTGCGGGCTACTTGGCCGCTTCGTCATCCTCGGTGTCTTCGTCTTCGTCGTCACCGTAGAGGTCAGCCCACTTGTCTTCGTAGTCTGGCTCGTTGCTCTTGTCTTCGTGACCTAGCTCGCGCTGCAGCGCATCCAGATCAGTGTCTGGGCTGAAGTACTTAAGTTCGCGAGCTACCTTGGTGTGCTTCGCTTTTTGACGGCCACGGCCCATGCCTAAGACCCCATCTTTTGTCTTGTCCGCAGTGCCATGCGGAACGCTAAAGAAAACCTCGAGTTATTTTAGCAGGAGTGGACTGAGAATCATTCCTGCGATTACACACAGGGCTGGCAGCAAGAGGTTTAGCAGCAGGTTATAGGTGCCCTTGCGGTTGTCACCCTGGCGGTAGTAGTGAACAGTTTGGGCCGCCCAACTGCTGAAGGTAGAAAGTCCGCCGGCAAAACCTAAAGAGAGCACGAAACTGGCCACCTCGCCGTTTTGCGTTGAGTAAGTGAGCCCCACCACCAGCGATGCCACCGAGTTACCAACCAGGATTCCCCAGGGCAATCGACCGTGCCAGTGGGAGAGCGCCAACCGCAGAGCCGAGCCAAGACCGCCGGCCAAGACCGCCCCGAGGCCGATCAGGGTTATCAGGAAGTAGTTAGTCGACACTCGGCCACGCTCCCTTGCCGGCGCGGTAGCCCAGCGCGTAGCAGAGCAGGCCAGCCGCCAGCTGCGAGAGTACGTAGAGCAGACCAGCAATCACGCCGAGGTTTGCAAGCATCAAGACCCACATCAGGGCCAGGCCACTCATGGTCGTAAAGCCGCCACTGAACCCTGCACCCCAAAACCATTTGGCTTCGGGGGAGGCAAATCGCTTCTTAGGTCCCTGAGCTGATCCGTTCACCCACCCCAGAAAGTACGAGCCGGCAAGATTCACAACAAAAAGTGCCAGCAGATTTCCCAGCGCCAGGCTGATTGCGCCTCGCAGCAGGGTGCCCAGGGATCCTCCGGCGAAGGCCAACGCCAACGCTCTCGGTGGGGGATTGAGCTTCATGACTTGAGTGCGGGTGGGTTTCGGGTTGACCGAAACCGCTACTCGTGCTCTTCCGGGTTGCGCGTGGTCTGGAAGCGCTGAACGATATTGCGTCCGCGCTCGTGGCGGCGACGAACCGGACGAACCGAGTCACCGCGGCGAACGTCACCAGGCAGCGGCTTGCGGTCGAACAGGTTCACCTTGTCCGCACTCTCCAAACGCCAAGGAACCAGGGTCACCATCACGCCGCGAACGTAGAGCAGCTGCTTGCGGATGCGGTTTGCGCGGTGGTTGTGGAAGATGTGCTCCCACCAGTGACCCACGACGTATTTCGGCAGGTAAACACTGATTCGCTCGGAACCGTTGGCCTCGCGGTGCTTGGTCAGGTACTCGATCAGTGGAGCGGCAAACTCACGGTACGGGCTCTCGATTATGCGCAGCGGCACACCGATTCCCATGTCCTTCCACTCCTGTTCGAAGGCCTTTGCGCGTTCTGGATCGACCGCGATGTGGATTGCCTCCATCTCGGTGTGACGAGATGAAAGAGCGTAGTCCAGAGCCTTCAGCTGTGGCTTGTTCAGCTTGTCCATCATCACAACGGCGTAGTCGCCCTTGCTGCCGAAGACGGTCTTGCTGTCCAGGGAAATTTCCTTCTCAACCTCGGCGTAGTAACGCTTGGTGTTGAACATCACCCAGTAGAGGACCGGCATAATGATGAAGACCAGCCATGCTCCGTGGGTGAACTTGGTGATGGTAACGATGACAAGAACGATGCTGGTCAAGGTGGCACCGAGGCCGTTGATTGCCAAACCGCTGTTGGCGCTGCGGGCGCTGATGCTGCCGTCTGCCTTGCCGCGTCGCCAGTGGCGAAGCATGCCCAGCTGGCCGACGGTGAAGCTGGTGAACACACCGATGATGTAGAGCTGAATCAGTCCGGTCACCGAGGCCTGGTAAATCACAATCAGGGTCAGCGCGGCAGCCATCAGGCTGAACATTCCGTTGGAGTAAACCAGTCGGTCGCCACGGGTCAGCAGCGCTTTCGGAGCGAAGGCATCCTTTGCCAGCACCGAGGAGAGCAGCGGGAAGCCATTGAAAGCCGTGTTGGCTGCCAGCAGCAGACCCGCTGCGGTTCCGGCCTGGATGACATAGAACCTGAACGAGTTGGCGCCGAATACCGCGTAGGCGATCTGTGCCATCACGGTCAGCTGAGTGCTGCCTTCGACCCAACCCTTCAGACCCAGCGTCGGGTCCTCGGAGTAGTGCACGTTCGAAGCCAGTGCCAGGGT
>JBEGRP010000127.1:0-3954 GCA_041180345.1 Actinomycetota bacterium
GCGGAGCTTGAGCAGCTTCTGGTCAGGCTGGAAAAGCAGGGCAAGCGCTACAAAGAACCTATTCAGCGCTACAAGGGACTCGGTGAAATGGACGCCGACCAGCTGGCCGAGACCACGATGGATAAGAGCAAACGACTGCTGCGTCGCGTGAAGGTCGAGGACGCGGCGATGGCAGAACAGGTATTCGAGTTGCTCATGGGCAACGAGGTTGCTCCGCGTCGCGACTTCATTGTCGACAGTGCAGACAGCTTCGAGCGCGAACGAATCGACGCCTAAGAGTTTATTGCTCTAGAACGCCGGCTGAGCCAATCACATTTGGCAGCAGCGCGCCCGAGGCGTCGCGCTTCGCTAACTCGGTAGGCAGGTCCACCGGTCTACCGTCTAGCGCCAAGGCGCCAAGGTTGCTTCCCGCCCAGGCGAAGTAGAGTTGGTCCTCGCTGCGAATGAATCGCTGCGAGCGCACTCCGCCGTTGGCGCGGCCCTTACCGGGGAACTCAGCAAGAGCAGAGACCTTGCCGCTGCCGGGGTCGGTGCCCGGCAATACATCGCTAGCGTTGGCAGCCGTTAGGACCACCGCAGTTTCGCGATCGGTGATGACTGGGCATCGCTAGTAACGAAGATGAGTTCATCGGCGTCAGTTGCGAGTGCGGCGCCCACCACCGCGTCGCCGTCTTTAAGGCTGATCAGCTCGAATTCGTCCTTCACCGGGTAATCCGCCAAGACGCGTTTTACGACACCGAGTTTGGTTCCAAGCGCCAGCTGATTGTCTTCCTTCAACTCAACTACCGTGAGAACTTGCTCGTCCTTGGGGAGGCCGAGGAATGCCTTGGCGTTCGCTGCCATTCCCGGGTCGAATGACTCTCCGCTGGAAGGTATGTCGCCAACGTGGATGCGCAACATTCGGCCCTTGCTGGTGACAAAGCCGACATCTGATCTGGTGGAACTCTCGAATGCCGCTCGAATCGCATCGTGCTTCCGGCGTTTACCCGTGCCGGCGGCCTCGGTGGCTATGCCAGAACGGGCGATCATTCCCGACGCCGTCAAGACTACTCGGCATGGGGTGTCGGCCAGTTCGGCGTTCACGGCGGTCTTCTTGGTGGTGGCAGTCACAACTTGATTGGCGTCCGAGATGAGAGTCGTGCGACGATCGTCTCCGGCCTTCTCTGCCACCTCAGACAGTTCTCGCGCTACCAGAGCTCGCAAGGCCGAGTCATCCGCCAAAAGGTGCTCAAGTTCAGCGATTTCCTGACGCAACTGAGTTGCCTCGGCATCTAGCTCAAGCTTGGAGAACTTGGTCAGTCGACGGAGGCGCAGCTCGAGAATGTATTCCGCCTGAAGTTCACTCAGTGCAAACTTGACCATCAAACCGGTGCGCGCTTCGTCTACCTCGTCGGCATTGCGGATGATTCGGATGACCTCGTCGATGTTGACAATGGCTTTGAGCAAGCCCTCAACCAGGTGTAGACGCGCTTGGCGCTTACCCAATCGGTTCTTGGTGCGACGACGAGTAACAATAATTCGGTGGGCGAGGTAAACACCGAGCAGGTCACGCAAACCTAGTGTCTGCGGCCTTCCATTAACCAGCGTCACGTTGTTTATGGAGAATGAATCTTCAAGTGGAGTGAAGCGATAAAGCAACTCGAGAACACTCTGAGGGTCAAAGCCTGTTTTCAGCTCGATAATGAGGCGAAGCCCATTGTTGCGGTCTGTAAGGTCGGTCACATCAGAGATGCCTTGGAGCTTCTTGTTGTTGACGCCCTCTTTGATTTTTTCAATCAATTTCTCGGGCCCAACAAGGTAAGGAAGCTCGGTGACAACAATGCCTTGTTTGCGCGGGCTGACAGTTTCGATAGCAACGCGAGCGCGAGTCTTGAAAGATCCGCGCCCTGTCTCGTAGGCCTCTTTGACACCATCGAGACCAACGATGATGCCGCCAGTTGGCAGGTCCGGTCCTGGTAGGTGTTCCATCAGATCCTCGGTGGTGCACTGAGGATTGTTCAGTAGGTGTATCGCCGCGGCGACTACCTCGCGCAGATTATGTGGAGCCATGTTGGTCGCCATGCCAACCGCGATGCCGCTGGAGCCATTGACCAAAAGGTTTGGGAAAGCCGCGGGCAGCACCTCGGGTTCGGTCAACTGCGCGTCATAGTTGGGCCGGAAATCAACGGTGTCTTCATCCAGGTCTTGGTTCATCAGAAGGGCAGCGGGGGAGAGCCTGGCCTCGGTGTAGCGCGCTGCAGCAGGCCCATCGTCGAGCGAACCGAAGTTGCCGTGACCGTCGATGAGCGGAACTCGGAGTGTGAATGGTTGAGCTAACCGAACCATGGCGTCATAGATGGCACTGTCGCCGTGTGGGTGCAGTTTTCCCATTACTTCGCCTGCCACGCGGGCGGACTTCACGTGACCCTTGTCTGGGCGCAGCCCCATGTCACCCATCTGATAGATGATTCGACGCTGCACCGGCTTTAGTCCATCACGCGCATCTGGAAGGGCGCGGGCATAGATCACCGAGTATGAATACTCCAGAAATGATTCCTGCATCTCATCTCGAAGATCGATGTCTTGGATGCGCTCTTGAATCTCGTTTTCCGCGGTCATAACTTCTAACGTGGTTGTGCCAAACTGAATGGGATGACTACGATGCTACCCGCGATTCCCGGCACTTTTGGGAGGCTTTCCGATGTGTTCGTCAGTTCACTCGGGGCCATAACAGGTGCAGATAATCGTCTGGGTTTCGCCAGGGCAAAACGAGTGGTAGTTGTGCTAGTCGACGGCCTAGGGGCAACAAATCTCAAGGCTGCCGGTGGTCACGCGCCTTTTCTGCAGCAAGCTCTGGGCCGAAGCAAACCAATCGCGTGCGGTTTCCCATCCACCACCGCCACTAGCCTGTCCAGTTTTGGCACTGGCGTTTCTGCCGGTCAGCACGGCATGGTCGGATACAAGGTTTACGATCGCACCACTCGAAGAGCCTTTAACTTGTTGAACGGCTGGGATGCCCAGGTTCAGTCCAGCGATTGGCAGACTATGCCAACTGTGTCGCAAAGGGCCATTGAATCCGGGGTGGCCAGTTACTTTATTGGGCCGAAGGCTTATGAGGGAAGCGATTTCACTCAGGCGATCATGCGTGATTCAACCTATCGTGCCGGTAAGTCGGTGGCGGATCGCTTCGCTATCGCCGCCGAGCTAATTGGCTCCGGGCGACCAGACTCGCTTACGTACCTCTATGTTCCAGAGCTGGATCAAATCGCTCACGCTCAGGGCGTTGCCTCTGATCGATGGTTGATTGAACTAGAGGAACTCAACTCACAGGTTGAGCAGTTGGCGGGCCAAATGGGCAAGGATGACGCGCTCCTATTAAGCGCAGATCACGGTGTGCTCGACATTCCAACCCGAAACCACGTTTACCTGGACGAGTTGCCGGTGGATTGGTCGCTAGCAATCGACGTTTCCGGCGAGCCGAGGGTCAACTTCGTTTATCTCCAGGATGGCGCTGACGATAGCGCCTTTGCGGCCTCTTTGCAGGAGTCATTGGCGGGTTCGGGTCTCGCACTCACCCGCGCCATGGCCCTCGAGGCGAAACTCTACGGAACCACCAGCCCTGGGACTATCTCGCGCCTGCCCGACGTTTTCGTTTTAGCGACCAAGAACGTCGCCTACTATCACCGAGACTATGCTCCTGCGGCCAGCCTAAATATGATTGGGCAGCACGGCGGGCTGTCAAACACTGAGTTAGCGATTCCGCTTTTGGGCTGGGGTGCCTTCGGGGCTCGATGAACGCCTGAGTTACTTAGGCTAAAGCTGAAACGACTAGTCGTCGTGGCGAGTGTTGAAGACGATTTCGTCCCAACTTGGCATAGACGATCGGCCCGGTTTCTTCGGCTTCTCCGACTCATCAGCACCGGCGTGAACTTCGGATAGATCGTCCTCGACAGCCGCTATTGGGGCGGTCTCGGT
>JBEGRP010000128.1:0-3543 GCA_041180345.1 Actinomycetota bacterium
GCCAAGGTGAAGTCGCTGCAGGGTCAGGTAAAGCAGGCCACCAACGAGGCAACCCAGGCCAAGACGCAGCTGGGACAGATTGCGGCTCAGATGTATCGCGATGGGGCAGGCGGCACCACGATGAACCTGCTGCTACATCCAGGCAAGGCAAGCAGCCTGCTCTATAAGCTGGGCGCCCAGGACAAGGTCGCTCAGAAAAACGACACTATTTATCAGCGCGCGGTTGAGAAGGCTAAGTATGCGGCCAGCCTGAGCAGCCAGTTGAAGGTTGCTAAGGACGAGCTGGCAGCCAAGGCCGCGGATGCGCGAAGCAAGTTTGCGGTTGCGCAGTCGGCAGCGAACGTGGTTCAGACTCAGGTCAACAAAGACAATGCGCTGAACAAGACCTTCTATCAGCAGCTAGCCAGCCTCCAGAACACGTCGGCTGATCTGGAACGCCAGCGCGCCGAGGGTCTGGCGGCGGAAGCTCGTCAGAATGCTTCATCCAGTGTGGTTGATGCCCCCGAGCTGTACTCGGTGGGTCCACCAAATGAAGGCCTGGTGCAGACTGCGATTAACTTCGCGAAAGACCAACTGGGCGAGGCCTACGTCTTGGGCGGAATGGGTCCGTCGGTTTGGGACTGTTCTGGAATCACCAAGGCAGCCTATGCAGCAGCCGGCATTTATATCGGAACTCACTCCGCCACCAATCAGTTCCTGACCCTGGCGCAGGGGCGCAAGTTGGTGCCGATCAAGGAAGCGGTAGCCGGTGACCTGATGTGGTACACCCTGCCTGGAACTTCGTTCAGCGGTGACAAGTACCACGTCGTCATTTACCTCGGTGGCGGAATGATGCTGGAGGCACCAAACCCAGCGCGAACCGTGCGAATCGTGCCACTGCGCTACGGAGAGCTCTTCCCATACGCCGGCCGACCGACCGCGTAAGCGACCTACTTAAATGTGAAACCCCAGTCGCGCTGACTGGGGTTTCACGTTTAGCTAATGCAGGGGATTAGTGACCCTTAGCCTTGAAGCGCTCCTGAGCCTCAACGATCAGCTTCTCGGCGACGTCCTTGCCGGCCCACTCGCCAACCTTGACCCACTTGCCTGGCTCCAGGTCCTTGTAGTGGCTGAAGAAGTGGAGCAGCTCGTCCTTGGTCTGCTGAGGGACATCGTTGATGTCCTGGATGTGAGCCCAACGCTTGTCCTTGGCTGGCACACAGATGACCTTCTCGTCGATGCCGCCGTCGTCCTCCATAGGGAGAACGCCAACTGGGCGAACCGAAACACCGACGCCTGGGAACACAGGGAACTCCAGCAGCACCAGTGCGTCAAGTGGGTCTCCGTCGCCACCGAGGGTGTTGTCGAAGAAACCGTAGTCAACTGGGTAAACGAACGGGGTGAATAGCACGCGGTCCAGGAAGACGCGACCGGTCTCGTGGTCTACTTCGTACTTGTTGCGGCTGCCGCGAGGGATTTCGATAATGGCGTCGTAAGGCATTAGGGCTCCAAAATAGGCTTAGTTGAGAGAAAACTCTTCAGAACAAGGTTATCGAATTGCCACAGCGTCCCCGCTTGACTCCGGCCATGGCCGATGTTCGTCGCGCCGTGCGCTCTGGATTTGAAGCTGCGGGGGTAATTGCCGGGGAATCGGTTTTGGTCGCCTGCAGCGGAGGTGCCGACTCGTTGGCGCTCGCCGCGGCAACCCAGTTCGAAGGTCAGCGAGCCGGGATCTCGGTGGGTGCGGTGGTAGTTGAGCACGGCCTGCAGGAAGCCACCAAAGCGGTTGCCGAAGAAACGCGGATGCGCCTGGAGGCTATGGGCCTGAGCCCGGTACGCGTGATGCCGGTCACTGTTTCCCGGGCCGGCGGCAGCGTCGATGGCGGCACCGAGGCAGCGGCGCGATCCGTTCGCTATCAAGCACTCGAAACCGCCGCCCGCGAGCTCGGTTCGAAGGCTGTGCTTTTGGGGCACACTCTGAACGATCAGGCCGAAACGGTTCTCTTGGGGCTCGCTCGCGGCAGTGGCATGAAGTCGATTGCGGGAATGCGCACGGTCACCGAATCCGGATTCGGGTTCGTTTGGCTGCGCCCACTGCTGGAGATCACGCGCCTAGACACCGAGACCTTCTGCCAGGACTCCGGTCTGGTTTTTTGGGTCGATCCGCACAACAGCGTCGATGACTTTGCCCGGGTGCGAGTTAGAAACTCGGTGCTGCCGGCTGCCGAAACCGCCTTAGGACCAGGTGTCGCGGAGGCTCTGGCGAGGACTGCCGCCTTGGTGCAGGATGACCTGGATTATCTGGAAGCCGTTGCCGATGAAAGCTATCGCTCGGTGGTTAAGTTGGGGCCTACTGGAATCACCGCATCGGCCGCGGGACTAGAGAAGTTGCCAGCCGCAATTCGGGGCAGGGTCGTGCACCGAATTCTGAGCGTATTTGAAGGCACTCCGACCAAAATTCATGTCGATGAAGTGCTGCAACTGATCTTGAATTGGCACGGACAGAAAGAACTCACTCTGCCAGGCGTTAGAGTAGTTAGACACGGTGACGACCTCACCTTCAAATCCTCGAAAACGCTCAGACCAGGAGCCTGCTAAGTGAACTTCGAATCGGCCAAGTCGCAACTAACTAAGGTGCTGGTCACCGAGGAACAGATCCAGACCCGTGTGGCTGAATTGGCTGCCGAAATCGACAAGAAGTACGCCGGCAAGGAAGTCCTGCTGGTTGGCGTTTTGAAGGGCGCCGTCATGTTCATGGCGGACCTGTCGCGTGCTCTCAACATCCCGACCTCGATGGACTGGATGGCGCTATCTAGCTATGGTTCCGGCACGGTCTCTTCCGGAGTAATTCGAATCCGCAAGGACCTCGACGCAGAGATTCACGGCAAGCACGTAATCATCGTCGAGGACATCATCGACAGCGGTTTGACCCTCAGCTGGCTTCAGGCGACTCTGACCTCTCGCGGTGCTGCCTCGGTGGAGGTAGTTGCCTTCCTTCGCAAGCCGGCAGCAGCCAAGGTCGAGGTCCCAGTCTGGCTGGTTGGTTATGACATCCCGAACGAGTTCGTCGTGGGATACGGCCTGGACTACAACGAGAACTACCGCACCCTTAACTGCGTGGCTGTTTTGGACCCTAAGGTTTACAGCTAAATCTCCAACCGCCTGACCGACGTTTGCTATTTCCCTGTGAACGAACAGCCCTTTGAATGTCTGGGCTCGGCGGTAACCTTATGCATAGCGTTCGATAGAAAGTATTAATCGCCCTATGAACTTCAAGAAACTTCTGAGCGGTCCCTTCGTCTGGATTCTGCTGGCCCTGCTGGTTCTGATTGTCGGAACCCAGATGCTAGCGGGTGGCGGTTACCGTCCAGTCAGCACCTCGACCGGCCTAAGCCTGATTCAGGATGGCAAGGCAGCCCACGTGGCCGTTTACGACGGCGAACAGCGTGTGGACATCGAGCTAGCCAAGGCCGACAAGAAGCTGGGCAAGCTGGTTCAGTTCTACTACGTCGGTCCGCGCGGCAAGCAGGTTGTTGATGCGATCGCGAACGCCAAGATTTCCAG
>JBEGRP010000129.1:0-3541 GCA_041180345.1 Actinomycetota bacterium
CCGCTGCTGCTTCCGCATCGGATGAATCATTAGAAGCGGGCGAGGCGGTGGGCGGAGCGGGGCGCCGGCTCGAGGGGGCGAAACGGGACGAGGGCTCGAGAGGGGTCGCGTCCCCCCCCGCTTCTCCCGCCCCTTGCAGCACCACGATGGATATCGATCCGATCCATGATGGGTACGCCCACACGATGGCGGATCACCACCTTGCAAGGGCATCGTGGGCTACGCTTGATGCTCTTACTGGCGGTCTGTCTGAGCCGTCGAAGATGCCGGCAATGGTCTTAGGGCGCAGAATCAATCCCCCGGCGGTGCTCAGGGTGGCGGCAACCACGCCGGCATCCAGAGCGTAAGGAACGGTCGAAACCGCCTCACACGAAGCCGCAGCCGAGCCGTTGCCGATCACGATGTCACTGGCGACCTCCGCGGTAGCCGGAACCAGGTTCATTCCTGGGCAGTTACCGCCCATGGCAGCCTGCAGGTTTGGAACCGCGCTGGCCATGGCCTCGGTGGTAGCAACGTTCACAGAACCTTCGATGCAGGTGTAGCTGCGCTCCAGAAGGGCAGCCTTCACCTCGGGCGGCATCGGTGGGGTGCAGGCGGTCAAGGCCACCGAGGCAACTGAAACCACGGCTACCAGTCGAGCGATTCGTGCAAACATTTGTCTTCCCTAAGTGGTTGGTGCTTAAACCCGTGAAGCAGGGGGTGGTGTCAGATCGACAACCACTCCCCTGCCCACACAGGAATGTGTTACTTGATCAGGTTCAGCAGAGCCTGAGCTGTGGTGGCCTGGCCACCCGACAGTGCAACGTAACCCAGGTTCGCAGCGTTAGCTGGAACACAGGTCTTCAGTACGTACTGGAGGAACGACTTCACAGCCGCACCCTTGGCACGTGCCTTGCCGGTGTTGACGATTGCATAGGTGATCAGCGAGGCGTTGTAGCCGCCAGGAACCGACTTAGCCCAGTTGATGTTGACCAGACCGTTAGGCGAAACTGGCTGGTTAGCCAAGAAGGCCGACGAAGCAGCGGCGCTTGGCAGAACGAACTGACCGGCAGCGTTCTTCAGGGCAGCAACCTTCAGTGCGCCAGACTTGGCGTCCTTCAGGTCTACGTAACCGATCGAACCAGCGGTGCTCTTGAGGTTGGCAACGATGCCTGCCGAACCAGCTACACCGGTACCGGCCGGAGTGGTTGCCTTGGTGGCGTTGGTCCAGGTCTGGTCAGCAACCCAGCCGGCGACCTTGTTGGCGGCCAGGTAACCGCTGAAGTTACCGTTGGTGCCCGACTTGTCGCTGCGGTACTGAGGAGTGATCGCGGTCGCAGGAAGCTTCACACCTGGGTTCAGCTTTGCGATGGCTGCGTCGTTCCAGGTCTTGATCTTGCCCAGGAAGATTGCGCCGACGGTTGCTGCGTCAAGACGCAGGCTGGCAACGCCGTCCAGGTTGTAGGCGATGGCGATTGGGCCACCGGTCACTGGGATGTAACGGAAGTCTGCTGCGGCAGGCTGCTTCTCGGTGCCACCGAAGGCGCCGTCCGAGCCAGCGAAGTCGAAGGTACCCGACATGTAGTTGGTGCGGCCGGTACCCGACGAGCTGCCGGTGTAAGTGACCTTGGCGTCGGTGTAGTTGGCTGCACAGGTGGTGAACAGACCAGCGCTGAACGAAGAACCACCAGCGGTGATTACTGGGGTGTCAGCGTGTGCAGGTGCGGCGATGAGTGCCGACGCTGCGATTGCAACTGCGGCGATGATGCCAGCGGTCTTGCGCATTATTTCTCCTTGTTAGTACCCATGTTTAGGTGCAAGTTAAGGTTCGCGTTACTAGGTAAACAGTGACTGTGTCAGTTGGTTACCGATTGGTGAACGACCTGTGAATTAACCGAAGTGGCCGTTCACGTAGTCGTTGGTGCGTGGGTCGATCGGCTTGTTGAAGACGTCCTCGGTGGCACCGAATTCAACGACGCGGCCAGGGTTGCCGTCCTCTGCCAGGAAGAACGCGGTCTGGTCGCTGATGCGCTGGGCCTGCTGCATGTTGTGAGTCACGATGACGATGGTCATGGTTGGCGAGAGCTCCATGATGGTCTCTTCAACGCGGCGGGTGGAGCCTGGGTCAAGTGCCGAGCATGGCTCGTCCATCAGCAGAACCTCAGGGTTCATGGCTAGCGAGCGAGCGATGCAGAGACGCTGCTGCTGCCCACCGGAAAGCGAAAGCGCTGGGTCGTTCAGGCGATCCTTGACCTCGTTCCAGATCGAAGCGCGGCGCAGGCTGGTCTCCACCAGCTCCTCGGTGTTGCTGCTCTTGCGGCCCGAAAGCTTCAGACCCGAAAGCACGTTTTCCTTGATGCTCATGGTCGGGAACGGGTTTGGCTTCTGGAAGACCATGCCGATGCTCAGGCGAACCTGGGTTGGGTCCATCGAAGGGTCGTAGATGTCCTGGTTGTCCAGCAAAACCTGGCCGCTGAAACCGGCCGATGGGATTAGCTCGTGCATGCGGTTCAGGGTACGCAGGAAGGTGCTCTTGCCGCAGCCCGAAGGGCCGATCAGCGCGGTCACCTGGTTGGAAGGGAAGGTCAGGTTGACGTCGCGCAGAACGTGACGCTCGCCGAACCAGACGTTGACGTCTTGGGCGCGCAGGTGCGGAGTCTCTAGAGTCATTTCTTCTTTGCTTTCTTCGGGCGTCCCACCAGGCGGGCGGCGGTGAACAGAATGGCAACCAGCACCAGAATCATCAGGGCGGCACCCCAGGCACGCTGCACGCTGGTGTCATTGACGTAGCGAACGTACTGGAAGATGTAAGTCGGCAGCGCGGCCATCGGCTGGGTTGGGTCAACCGTGGTGCCGTTGGCGTTGTTTACGGTCAGGATCAGCGGTGCAGTCTCACCGATGACGCGGGCTACACCGAGGATGGTGGCGGTGATCAGACCCGACTTCGCGGCCGGCAGGGTCACCTGCAGGAAGGCGCGGTAGGCAGGTGCTCCCAGTGCCAAGGCACCGTTACGCAGGTCCTGTGGCACCAGTCGCAGCGATTCCTCGGCCACGCGGGCTACGGTTGGCAGCATAAGTGGCAGCAGCGCCACCGAACCCAGCCAGCCACCGTAACCGATGTGCAGACCAACGATCAGTGCCGAGTAAATGAACAGACCAGCCACCACCGATGGCAGACCCGACATTGCCTGAACCAGGGTGCGGACGACGGTGCGCATCTTGCTGCGGGTCTCGGTGAGGTAAACCGCAACCAAGAGGCCCAGCGGGACGGTCAGCAGGGTGGTGATACCCACGATGACCACGGTGCCCAGGATGGCGGCGCCGACGCCACCGTACTCCAGGCTGGTGGTTGGAGTGATGTACGTGTTGTTCTGGCTGACGAACTGCCAACTCATGGCGCGGTGTCCTAGCTGCAGCACCGACCAGATGACGCTGATGAGCAGCGCGGCCTCAACGGCGGTCAGCAGAATGCTGCCGCTCAGCAGCGGCGCGGTTCCGCCACCGAGGGTGCGCCCAACGCGGCGGGCCAGCGAAAGTTCGCGCCAGGGCTCAGAGTCTGGGC
>JBEGRP010000130.1:0-3517 GCA_041180345.1 Actinomycetota bacterium
AATCGGGCTGGTGTGGTGCGCTGCAACGCCAGGGGCTCCGGCAAATCCGTCGAAGCCAACTAACTGAGTGGCGCCTTCGCGCGCCGAAAGGAGTGCGACTGTGCCAGTCGTAACTATCCGCCAGCTGCTTGACAGCGGTGTTCACTTCGGTCACCAGACCCGTCGTTGGAACCCAAAGATGCGTCGTTTCATTTTGACCGACCGCTCGGGTATCTACATCATCGACCTTCAGAAGTCGCTGACCCACATCGACAACGCCTACAGCTTCGTAAAGGACACCGTTGCACACGGTGGCACCATCCTTTTCGTTGGTACCAAGAAGCAGGCCCAGGAGGCCATCGCTGAGCAGGCTCAGCGCGTAGGCATGCCTTACATCAACGAGCGCTGGTTGGGTGGTCTGCTGACCAACTTCGGCACCGTTCAGAAGCGTCTTGCACGCCTGAAGGAGCTCGAGGTCATGGACTTCGCAGACGCCAGCAAGAGCGGCCTGACCAAGAAGGAACTCCTCATTCTCCGTCGTGAGAAGGACAAGCTGGAGAAGACCCTCGGTGGTATCCGCAACGTAACCAAGACCCCTTCGGCGATCTGGGTTGTTGACACCAACAAGGAGCACCTGGCAATCACCGAGGCGAAGAAGCTGGGCATCCCAGTAATCGGTATCCTCGACACCAACTGTGACCCAGACGAGGTCACCATCGGTATCCCTGGTAACGACGACGCAATCCGCTCGGTAGCACTGCTGACCCGCGTGATCGCTGATGCCGCTGCCGAGGGCCTGATCGCTCGTCACAGCAAGCCAGAGCAGGCCGCAGAGCCACTGGCCGAGTGGGAGCGCGAGCTTTTGGAGCAGTCGAACGCTGCTCAGGAAACCGCAGCCGCTGCTGTCGAGGCGCCAGCCGAGGCAGTTGCAGAGGTTGCAGCAGAGAAGGACGCTAACTAATGGCTAACTACACCGCCGCCGACGTAAAGGCCCTGCGCGAGCGCAGTGGCGCCGGCATGATGGACTGCAAGAACGCTCTTGACGAGGCCGATGGCAACGTCGACAAGGCACTTGAGGTTTTGCGCCTCAAGGGTCTGAAGGGTGTCACCAAGCGCGAGGGTCGCACCACCAGCAACGGTCTGATCGTTGCTCGTGTCAACGGCGGCACTGGCTACCTCATCGAGCTGGCCTGTGAGACCGACTTCGTTGCTAAGGCAGACAAGTTCATCGCTCTGGCTGACAAGGTTGCTGACGCAGTCGTTGCAGCTGGCGCTGAGACCGTCGAGGCTGCTGTTGCAGCTGCAGTCGATGGCAAGACCGTCGGTGACCTGATCAACGACGAGGCAGCCATCATGGGCGAGAAGGTCGAGCTCCGCAAGGTTGCAGTCGTCAAGGACGCTGCCGTAGATGCTTACCTGCACCGCACCAGCAAGGACCTCCCACCTCAGGTCGGCGTTCTGCTGGCTTACTCGGGTGCAGACGCCGAGACCGCTCACGACGTTGCTGTTCACATCGCAGCATTCAGCCCTTCGGTGCTGAAGCGCGAAGATGTTTCGGCCGAGACCGTCGAGACCGAGCGTCGCATCGCAGAGGAGACCGCACGCAACGAGGGCAAGCCAGAGGCTGCCCTTGCCAAGATCGTTGAAGGCCGCGTAAACGGCTTCTTCAAGGAGAACGTGCTGTTGGAGCAGGACTTCGCTAAGGACAACAAGTTGTCGGTTAGCAAGGTTCTGGACAACGCTGGTCTGACCGTATCGACCTTCGTTCGATTCCGCGTTGGTGCCTAGTCTCTAAGTAAGCAAAAAACCTCAGAAAGCCCCGGCCAATCGGCCGGGGCTTTCGTCTTGCTGGCTAGACTATTCTTCGGGTAAATACGCAATTGTCAGGAGATCAAATGAGCCACACTCGCAGAGTCCTTCTGAAGCTTTCCGGTGAGGCCTTTGGTGGCGGAACCCTCGGTGTAAACCCAGATATCGTGGCGCAGATTGCCAAGTCCATCGCCGATGGCGCCAAGCACGCAGAGGTGGCAATTGTTGTCGGTGGCGGAAACTTCTTCCGCGGCGCCGAACTCAGCCAGCGCGGCATGGAACGTGCTCGCGCCGACTACATGGGAATGCTCGGTACCGTGATGAACGCGCTGGCACTGCAGGATTTCCTCGAGCAAGCCGGCGTCGACGTGCGAGTCCAGTCCGCTATTGAAATGACCCAGGTCGCAGAGCCCTATCTGCCGCTACGCGCTATTCGCCACATGGAAAAGGGTCGCGTTGTGATCTTCGGTGCGGGTGCTGGTTTGCCATATTTCTCCACCGATACCGTCGCGGCTCAGCGTGCGCTGGAAGTAAAGGCCGACGAGGTTCTGGTTGCTAAAAACGGAGTGGACGGCGTCTACACCGCAGACCCAAAAAAGGATCCGTCCGCGGTCAAACTCGAAACCATCACCTACCAGGACGCATTGGTGCGTGGCCTGAAGGTAGTAGACGCCACAGCGTTCAGCCTCTGCATGGACAACAAGATGCCGATGCGCGTGTTCGGCATGGAGGGTGACTCAATCACCCGCGCCATCAACGGCGAGAAGATCGGCACCCTGGTTACGGCGTAACCCCAGAACTTTCACAACAGGAGACAACGATGATCGACGAGATTCTGCTTACCGCAACCGACAAGATGGACAAGGCGGTCGAAGCTACCAAGGAAGACTTCGCAACCGTTCGTACCGGTCGCGCAAACCCTCAGCTGTTCCAGAAGCTACTGGTTGACTATTACGGCACCCCGACTCCGCTGGCTCAGCTCGGTGGTATTCAGAACCCTGAGGCCCGTACCATCGTGGTCACTCCTTACGACAAGAGCGCTCTCGGTGCCATCGAGAAGGCCATTCGCGACATGCCTAACCTGGGTGCTAACCCAACCAACGACGGTTCCTTAGTTCGCGTGACTCTGCCGGATCTCACCGAGGAGCGTCGCAAAGAATACGTAAAGCTGGTGCGCACCAAGGCAGAAGACCACCGAGTTTCGATCCGCAACATCCGCCGCAAGGCCAACGACGAGTTAGACGCTCTGAAGAAGGATGCCCTCGCGGGAGAGGACGAAATCGGTCGCGCAGCCAAGGAGCTGGACGCTATGACCAAGTCGCACGTCGATGCAATCGACGAGGCCCTGAAGAAGAAGGAAGCCGAGCTCCTGGAGGTATAGCCTCAGCTCGCAACCTCATGAGCCAGTCTGCGCCCAACCCCGAACCGGGCGGTCGATCACTTAAGAAGTCGGTCACCGTTGGTTTGCTGTTGGGTGCAGTTTTCTTGGCAAGCATCCTGATTTACCCACCCGCATTCATGGTTTTGGCCGCGGTTGCTGCCGGAAGTGGTGCTTGGGAACTATCCACGGCCCTTCGGACTAAGGGCTGGCACGTGCCGAGAATCCCGATCACCGTTGGCAGTGTTCTGCTGATGCCAGTGACCTTCTTTTTTGGGCCTACCGGTCAGTGGCTCGGAGCCTTGATCATCGTGGCATCGCTGATCGTCTGGCGAATCGCGCAGCTTATTT
>JBEGRP010000131.1:0-3483 GCA_041180345.1 Actinomycetota bacterium
CACGTGGTGGTTAGCCTCGGTGGCGATGTTTTGCGCGTGACCCCGAATGCCGTATTCGCAGCCCCAGGCTCCTCGGTGGAGCTGCTGGGTGTCTACTTCGCGGACGCCGGCCAGCAGCTGGAGCACCGCTTGTTCGTTGACCACGCCGTTCCGAACTGTCGCTCCCGTGTCACTTACAAGGGTGCCCTGCAGGGCAAGAATGCACACACCATCTGGGTGGGAGACGTCCTGATCCGTGCTGCGGCAGAAGGCACTGACACCTACGAACTCAACCGCAACCTGATGCTCACCGACGGCGCACGCGCCGACTCGGTTCCAAACCTGGAGATCGAGACCGGCGAGATCGAAGGTGCCGGCCACGCCAGCGCCTCCGGTCGCTTCGACGATGAGCAACTGTTTTACCTACAGGCTCGCGGCATCACCGAATACGAGGCACGACGCCTGGTAGTTCGCGGATTCTTGAACGAAATCATCCAGCAGATCGGTAACGAGGAAGTCGAAACCCGCCTGAACCAGGCAATCGAAACCGAACTTTCCGTAAACCTAGGACAGGGGAACTAGTCATGGCTATCAAGATTTGTGCCGTAGAGGACATCAAGAAGGGCAAGTCGATTCGCGTCAAGCTGGGCGACCAGGCGATCGCGATTGTTCGCACCCCATCTGGAGACGTCAAGGCGATCAACGACAAGTGCTCGCACGGCGAGGTATCGCTCTCTGAAGGATTCATCGACGACGAGACCATCGAGTGCTGGGCTCACGGAGCCAAGTTCAGCCTGGACACCGGCGCTGCGCTCACCCTGCCTGCCTTCGAGCCGGTCAGCGTCTACCCAATCATCATTGAAAACGACACCATCTACCTGGACTACGACCCCGAGTAATCCGGCGCGGCTCCGCCACGACCTTTACCCGCAAAACAACTTCACCTTAAGGCATTCAAATGGCACTTCTAGAAATCAAGAACCTGCACGTATCGGTCGAGACCGACCAGGGCGAGAAGCGGATTCTGCGCGGCGTTGACCTGCAGATTCGCACCGGCGAGACCCACGCAATCATGGGCCCTAACGGCTCGGGTAAGAGCACCTTGGCCTACACCATCGCCGGTCACCCGAAGTACACCGTCACCGAGGGCGAGATCCTGCTGGACGGCGAGAACGTCTTGGAGATGAGCGTCGACGAGCGCGCTCGCGCCGGACTCTTCCTTGCTATGCAGTACCCGGTAGAGATCCCTGGTGTCTCGGTGAGCAACTTCCTGCGCACCGCTAAGACCGCAATCGCCGGCGAAGCGCCTGCCCTGCGCACCTGGGTCAAGGAAGTGCGCGAGTCGATGGACAACCTGAAGATGGACAAGGCATTTAGCGAGCGCAACGTCAACGAGGGATTCAGTGGTGGCGAGAAGAAGCGCCACGAAATCCTTCAGTTGGAGCTTCTGAAGCCACAGTTTGCCGTTCTGGACGAGACCGACAGCGGTCTTGACGTCGACGCACTCAAGATTGTTTCCGAGGGTGTAAACCGCGCCAAGGAGACCAACGACATGGGCGTTCTGCTGATCACCCACTACACCCGCATCCTGAAGTACATCAAGCCAGACTTCGTCCACGTGTTCGTCGCTGGCAAGGTGGCCGAGGAGGGTGGCCCAGAGCTGGCCGAGCGCCTCGAGGCTGAAGGCTACGACCGCTACGTTTCGGCTACCGCCAACTAACTGGAACTCCCGCTAGATGGAATACAACCCAGAGAAGGCCGTGACGTCTGAGGGCACTCGCGAGCTTGACGACGCCAAGTACGACGAGGTCGTCGAGGCGCTGAAGGATGTCATCGACCCCGAAATCGGTGTCAACATCTACGACCTTGGGCTGATCTATGGTCTGCAGTGGAGCATCGAGGATGACGCCCTGCTGATCAACATGACCCTGACTTCTGCCGGATGTCCGCTTACCGATGTTCTGGAAGAACAGACCGCAGACGCACTGGATGGCGTTGTCGACGCCTTCCGCATCAACTGGGTCTGGATGCCACCATGGGGTCCTGAAAAGATCACCGAGGACGGCAAAGAGCAGATGCGTGCCATCGGTTTTGCAATCTAGGTTCTAAAAAGAAAATCCCGCTGGTTAGACCAGCGGGATTTTCTTTTAGCCAATGGAACACCTAACGGCCAAGCGCGTCCTGGGCATTCTTCCAAGTGATATAGCCACCACTCAGGTTCACGGCGTCGATGTTGTGACCCCGAAGAATCTGTGTAGCCGTGTGACCGCGTTGACCCACCTGGCAGGTGACCACAACGCGCTGGCCAACCAGCTCGGCTAGGTGATCTCGGAGTGAGTCAACCGGAATGTTTATGGCACCGGGGATAGTTCCAATCGCATTCTCGGCCTCGGTACGGACATCCACCAGAATTCTTCCGCCGGCAAGCTCTTGTTGCAGTTCGTGCCACTGAATGGTGGGCGTCACTCCGTGCAGGGCATTGTTGCCAACGTAGCCAACGTGATTGGTCGGGTCCTTGGCACTGCCAAACTGTGGCGCATAGGAGAGTTCCAGATCCATCAGTTCGTCCACGGTCATTCCGGCGCGGATTGCGGTTGCCAGCACATCGATGCGTTTGTCCACGCCATCCAGGCCAACTCCCTGCGCTCCCAGCAATCGACCGGTTGCGGGGTCGAACAGGACCTTGAGGGTCACGCGCTGAGCACCGGGGTAGTAGCCCGCGTGGCTACCCGGGTGAACGTGCACCACCTGGTGGGAAATTCCCGCCGCCGACGCCGCTTTTTCGCTCAGTCCGGTCATGGCCGCGGCCATACCGAACGCACCGATGATGATTGTGCCTAGCGCAGGATGAGCCTTGGGTTCCAACCCCGCGATGGCATCCGCAATCAAGCGACCATGGCGGTTTGCCAGGTTGGCGAGCGGAATGATGGTGGCACCTGAGAGCAGTTCACTCTGCTTCTCAACCGCATCGCCAGCGGCATAAATGTGCGGATCACTCGTTCGCTGCTGCTCATCAACCCAGAGCCCACCGGTTGGTCCCAACCGAAGTCCTGCGGCCTTGGCCAGCGCATTGTCGGGCTCGACACCGGTTGCCGAGAAAACTAGGTCGGCGCGGAAGCGGCGGCCGTCAGCAAGGATAACCTCGGTCTCGGTTACCTCGGCAGGCGTGGCGTTCACTACCAGCTCAACGCCGTTGGCCACCAGGTGAGCCTGCAACGGCTCCACCATCTCGGGATCAAACATGCTCAGGATTGCCGGTCCACGCTGAATCAGGGTGGTGTGTACGCCAAGGTGGCGCAGGTTCTCGGCAAGTTCCACACCGATGAATCCGGCGCCCAAAACCACAACTCGCGCATCGGGACCGGCGGCCTGAACCGCGGCTTTCACGCGGTCGGCGTCACCCACGTCACGGAGAGTCTGAGCGCGGTCAATTCCGGGGATGTTGATTCGACGCGGACGCGCACCGGTGGCAATCACCAGGTTGTCGTAGCTCTCGGTGGTGGT
>JBEGRP010000132.1:0-3470 GCA_041180345.1 Actinomycetota bacterium
GCGGGGGACAAGAGCCTAAAGAAGTCCGACTCACTGGTGTTCGGCTCTGCCGACACCGAGTATCAGGCCGCGGTCAACCAGAATGGCAGCAGTGCCTATCAGTTCCAGGATGCGGAAAGCGCCGCGGAGGACTGGCAGAATGCGAAGTTCGATCGCACTGTCAAACTGCGGGTGCTATTTGATGCCACCGGTCCGCGTGGTCAGTTGGAGTACACCCAACTATCACGTTTGGGCAAGCTGGGCGGCTTCGACCTGGAGAACGTTTCCAGCGACAACCCCGCGGCCGTCTTGGCCTCGGGCGCATGGGACGTATTCATCACCGAGCAGGGCCGATTGGCTCACGATTTGAGTGCGCTGGGCACGGCTGTGGGAGCCCTAACGGGTTTCCAGGAGGCGGCTGCGGCGAATATTGTGGCTCTCAATCTGCCCAAGGCTGACGGATCGAGAAGCCTGCTGGATAACGCAGTTGACGGCAAAAACCTGGACCAGGTCCTGATTCAATCCGGCTATGGCCTGCCATTGTTCGAAACCTCGCGCCTAGTGGTGTGGTCTTCAAAATTGCAGAACTATCAGCCAACAGTTGGCAACAACTCGGTGGTTTGGGGCTATTCAAACTGGTCTGTTTCGGGCAAGGGCAAGTAGACTTAAGGGGTATCGGCCGGCGCAGTTGCTGCCTTGGCTAAATCCCATCCCTAAGAGCGAGTCACTAACTACGCTCATGCCCGTAAGGACACACTATGGCTCTGGTATCCAGAGATGACATTCGCAACGTTGCAATCGTTGCCCACGTAGACCACGGTAAGACCACTCTTGTGGACGCCATGCTTCGTCAGACCAACTCCTTCGACTCGCACGCCCAGGTGGCTGAGCGAGCCATGGACTCCGGCGACCTCGAGCGCGAGAAGGGTATTACCATCCTCGCCAAGAACACCTCGGTGTCTTACGCTGGCCCAGCTGCTGGTGGCAAGACCATCACCATCAACGTAATCGACACCCCGGGTCACGCCGACTTCGGTGGCGAGGTCGAGCGAGGTCTTTCGATGGTGGACGGCGTTGTTCTTCTAGTTGACGCATCTGAGGGTCCGCTGCCTCAGACCCGCTTCGTCCTGCGCAAGGCGCTCGAGGCGAACCTGCCGGTGATCCTGCTGGTCAACAAGACTGACCGTCCAGACGCCCGTATCGACGAGGTTGTCGAGGAAAGCCACGACCTGCTGCTCGGTTTGGCATCTGACCTCGCCGACGATGTTCCAGAGTTGGACATCGACGCAATCCTCGAGCTTCCAGTCATCTACGCCTCGGGTCGTGCCGGTCGCGCCAGCCTCAACAAGCCAGCCGACGGCACTCTGCCAGACGCCGACAACCTTGAGCCGCTGTTCCAGGCAATCCTGAAGCACATCCCGGCTCCAACTTTCGATGACGAGCACCCGCTGCAGGCGCACGTCACCAACCTTGACTCGTCACCGTTCCTTGGTCGTCTTGCACTGATCCGTATCTTCAACGGTGTGCTGCGCAAGGGTCAGAACGTCGCGTGGGTGCGTCACGACGGAACCACCAAGACCGTAAAGATCACCGAGCTGCTGGCCACCAAGGCTCTGGAGCGTTTCCCAACTGAGGAAGCTAAGGCCGGAGACATCGTCGCGGTTGCCGGTATCGAAGACATCACGATCGGTGAGACCCTGGCAGATCCAGAGGACGTACGTCCGTTGCCGACCATCACCGTTGACGACCCTGCAATCTCGATGACCATCGGTATCAACACCTCGCCAATGGCTGGTCGAGTCAAGGGCGCAAAGGTCACCGCGCGTCTGGTTAAGGACCGCCTCGACCGAGAGCTCATCGGTAACGTCTCCATCAAGGTTCTGCCAACCGAGCGTCCAGATGCCTGGGAGGTTCAGGGTCGTGGAGAGCTCGCTCTGGCCATCCTGGTGGAGCAGATGCGTCGCGAGGGCTACGAACTGACCGTGGGTAAGCCACAGGTAGTTACCAAGCGCATCGACGGCAAGGTACACGAGCCTGTCGAAGACCTGACCATCGATGTTCCTGAGGAGTTCCTCGGTGCGGTCACTCAGCTGATGGCCGCACGCAAGGGTCGCATGAACAACATGTCGAACCACGGTACCGGTTGGGTTCGCATGGAATTCCGCGTTCCTTCGCGCGGTCTGATTGGTTTCCGCACCGAGTTCCTGACCATCACCAAGGGAACCGGTATCGCAAACGCTATCTCGGCCGGCTACGAGGCCTGGGCCGGAGAGATCGTCACCCGAAACACTGGTTCGATGGTTGCCGACCGAGCTGGAGTCGCAACGCCGTTCGCGATGATTGCCCTACAGGAGCGCGGTTCGTTCTTCGTCCAGCCAACCGAAGAGGTTTACGGTGGCATGGTCGTTGGCGAGAACTCCCGTGCCGATGACATGGAAGTAAACATCACCAAGGAAAAGAAGCTCACTAACATGCGTGCTTCCTCCTCGGACGAGTTCCAGGCTCTGACCCCTCCTCGCAAGCTGTCGCTTGAGGAGTGCCTCGAGTTCGCCCGTGAAGACGAGTGCGTTGAGGTGACCCCGGAGGCAGTCCGTATCCGCAAGGTGGAGCTGGACCCAAACATCCGCGCCCGCCAGGTCAGCGCCCGTAAGCGTGCGAACGAGAACGCATAGTCTCGATACTTAGAGAAGAAAAGAACCCGCCTCGATAGAGGCGGGTTCTATTCTTTGATGCTAATTCTTAGGCTGAGACGCTTTCTTGCTCTGCAACCTTGGCTGCCGGCTTGCGGTGACTCAAAGAACGCGCGTAGAGCACTGCCACCGGGATCAGGTAGGCGAACCATCCAACCGACTGCAATAGGCTCGGTGCGGTGTTGAATGCAATGGTTCCCGCCAAGATGAGCTCAGGGACGCTACCTTCGGGCAGTATCGCGGACACATCGTAAGCAGGGTTGGTAAGCAGTGGCAACAGGCCCAGTTCCTGGAACTCGCCGATTGCGTAAGAGAAGATTCCGGCCGCGATGACCACCAGGTAGGCGCCTGTGACGTTGAAGAAGGTTCCCAGGTTGAACTTCAAAGCGCCGCGATACATCAGGTAACCGGCGAGGCTGGCAGTTAGAAGACCCAGGAATGCGCCACCGAAGACATCGAAGCCACCGCCGGCAGAACGAGCGGTGCTCCAGAGCAGGATGCTGGTTTCGACACCCTCGCGTGCTACCGCCAGGAATGCGACCACGGCAAGCGACCAAGCCGACTTTACGACTGCAGCATCGACTTTTGCACGCAAGTTAGCTGCCATGGCTCGGGACTGCTTGGCCATCCAGAAGATCATCCAGGTCACGAAGACCACGGCCAGTAGGGAAGTGGCACCGGTGATGGCAATCTCAACGGTCTCCGATACCTCGGCGGCTATTCCGCTGAGTCCGAACCCGATGCCGAGGGAAATTAGTACTGCCGCCGCAGCGCCGGTGAAGATCTTGGTGACGTGCTGGC
>JBEGRP010000133.1:0-3453 GCA_041180345.1 Actinomycetota bacterium
CGGTTCGATGCGCTCTCCAGCAGGTTGGAACGTGGCGAACTCTCTATCCGCAACCCGGAACTGGAGAAGCGGGTACGGCGGATTGAGCGCAGTCAGTCAGGAATGATAATGGCGTTCTTTGCTGGCGTCCTATTTATCGGTGGTCTGATTCTTCGCACCAATCACGACCCACTGGGTGACGCGCTTATGATCGGCGCAGCAGTCCCGGCAGCTGCGTCACTCCTGTGGCGCAGACTGCCCTAACACCCGTTGCCACTAGGGTTTGACCACGAAGCTGGCAGTGATTGCTGGGGTTGCAGAGAAAGTCTCATCCCCAGCAATCGTCATACGGATGCTGCAGGTTCCTGCGGACACGAAGTGGGCCTGCTGACCGCCGTTCTTGTTGATGATCGTGCAGACTCCAGGAGTAAGTGACTCGTAGTTTCGTGGCGCCAGCGAGCGCGTCCGAGTGAAGTTACTCGTCTTGATATCTAGGTCATTCCACTTATAAGACATCGAATAGGCGGCATTCGCCAAGCTGAAGTACGATCGTGGGTTGAACTTGGTCGCGATCGGCAAGTTCGGGGAGTTGACTGCAGTTGGGTCAACCGCCGGCCAGGTTGCGGGTGCAACAGGAACTGGGCAAGGAGATGGAGACTTGGTCACCGTGGAACTGGTGCTACTGGCTGAGCCACCATCCCAGATTGCATTCCAGCAGGTGGTGCTAGCCGAACCGCCGTTAATTGTTCGAGGAAGCAACTTGGTGCTGGTTGTGGCCGATGCCGGAGTAGTTGCCTGGTAGGCCCAGTCGGCAGTGGTGCAACCGTAGAAGTTACAGGATTGAACCGCAATGACGTACCAGGTCGACTTGTTCAGACCTTTTATTGAGACGCTGTTGGTCTGCGAAGTGACAACCTTTTGCTGGCTGTCTTGACCAAGTGGCCAGTAGTAAATCTTGTAGCCGCTCAGTGGCATTCCACCGGTGAAAGCGTCCGGGATCCATTTGACGTCAATTTGAGAGTCCGAAGTGGTTTTTCCCGCTACAAATGTTGGATAGGCCGGTGCACCGAACCAACCGGCGGCATTCGAAGGAGCAGATGCGGGGCTACTCGACGCTGCGCCATTGGCAACCACGGTGAAGGTGTAGCGCACGAAGGGTTTGAAGCCGAAAGGCACTTTACTATTGCTGAAGATACACTCACTGGCATCGGCACCGCCAACTGCACAGTTTTGGCCCGAAGATGAAGTTACGGTGTAACCGCGAACAACAGACTTAGCAGCGGTCGAGACTGGAACCCAGTCAACAACGAAGCCCTCCTGAGTAACCCAGGTCGCGCTGACACCTGTGACGGCGGGTATCACGACTGGGGCAGGGGCGGGTGCCGCAGCGTAGGCTGCGGGCGCAATGACGAGTGAAGCTAGGGCGGTAATAAGAACCTTCAGAATTCTCTCCATGGTCTCAGGGTATGCCCCTTTCGCGACATTATGAAGAAGCTAAATCCCTTTTAGCTAACCAACATGGAGACCGGATCTTGCCTAACCATGCAGCCACGCAATACGTAGTGTCAATGCTGCCGATTCTCGTCATGAGAAGTTCCTACCTAGACTTTGGGTAACACTCCAGTGACGGCAAGGGCAATGGTGCACTTATGGCAGCAGAGAACCTCAACAGCACGACAACAAAAATCACCAACTTTCCGCTGAACGCCTGGTACGTGGCTGCCTGGGACTATGAGGTGACTAGAACCCCTTTGGCGCGGCGGATCTGTGACCGGCCCCTTGCCCTTTACCGCACCGAGGATGGCAAACCAGTAGCGCTGGCAGACGCCTGCTGGCACCGACTTGCCCCGCTCTCGATGGGCAAGGTGGTTGGCAAAGACGGAATTCAATGCCCGTACCACGGCATCGTTTACAACTCGGCCGGGCGATGCATTTCCATGCCGGCCCAGGAGACCATCAACCCATCGGCAACCGTGCCCTCCTTCCCGTGCGTTTCGCGTTACCGATACATCTGGGTCTGGCTGGGTGACCCAGAGCTTGCCGATCCAGACACCATCCCGGACATGCACCAGATGGATCACCCGGACTGGGCGGGCGATGGCCGCACCATCCACGCGGACTGCAACTACCAGTTGATTGTGGACAACCTAATGGACCTGACGCACGAGGAGTTCGTGCACGGTTCCAGCATCGGCCAGGCAGAGCTTAGCGAGTCGGATTTCATCACCACACACGATGACAAGACCGTGACTGTGACTCGGTGGATGCGGAACATTGATCCGCCACCGTTTTGGAAAAAGAACCTCGCCGACCGATTCCCGGACTATCAAGGGAAGGTAGATCGCTGGCAGATCATCCACTTTGAGGCCCCTTCCACGGTATGCATCGATGTGGGTGTGGCCAAGGCCGGCACTGGTGCGCCCGAGGGAGACCGGAGTCAGGGCGTGAACGGCTACGTGATGAACACCATGACCCCCGAGACCTCACGCACCACCCACTACTTCTGGTCCTTTCAGCGAAACTACCGACTGGAGAGTCAGCTGATCACGACCCAGCTTCGGGAAGGCGTCACTCGCGTCTTTGGCGAGGACGAGGTCATGCTGCGGGCCCAACAAGAGGCGATCGATGCCAATCCCGACTATGAGTTCTATAACCTGAACATCGACGCCGGAGGGATGTGGGTGCGTCGTCTTCTGGAAAAGGCATTGCAAGCCGAGGGGCGGTTGGGAACCCGTCCCGAAGCTGGCTGGCCTGGTGAATAATGGCTGCGACTAACAACGAGGTCTGGCAAACCGGCACCCTAATCGCAATCGAGG
The DNA here is from genome assembly GCA_041180345.1 of Actinomycetota bacterium. GTDB lineage: Bacteria > Actinomycetota > Actinomycetes > Actinomycetales > Microbacteriaceae > Rhodoluna. The sequence goes on from JBEGRP010000133.1 coordinate 2,796, forward strand.
ATGTGGCTGCAGGTATCAAACAGTTTGTTATCCGGCAGTCAAATCCCGCGAAGGCGGCGGCCGGTTCGCACATCGACCTAATGATTGATATTGAAGGTGAACCGACTCGCCGTTCATACTCGGTGGTCGCCCAGTCGGAAGACCTTAGGGATCTCACAATCTCCGTTTTTCAGGTCAGGAACTCGCGCGGGGGATCAATCGCGATGCACCATTTGACACCTGGTGACACCTTGAACATCACCCAACCGATTCAGAATTTTCCCTTCCGATTTGGCGCGAAGCGGTACCTTCTCTTGGCGGGAGGCATTGGAATCACCGCTCTGCTGGAGATGGCCAATCAAGTGAAGCGTTCCGGAGTCGACTACGAGTTTCACTACGTTGCCAGAAGCCGTCAGGCAATGGCCTACGCAACAGATTTGGCGCAGCACCACGGTTCCAGGATGAATCTCTACATCGACGATGAAGGATCGACTTTCGATGTATCGAAGTTCATAGATCTGGTCACCCCGGACACCGAGGTATACATGTGCGGCCCCATCCGCCTAATGGACGAGGTGCGTCGCACCTGGGCAGCCACCGATTTGGACATCACCAACCTGCGCTATGAGACCTTTGGTGCCAGCGGTTGGTTCGACCCCGAGGAGTTCTTAGTCAGGGT
>JBEGRP010000134.1:0-3430 GCA_041180345.1 Actinomycetota bacterium
ATGGAACGTTATCAAGGTGATTTGGGGCCGCGAGTGGGACACTCTGCTGGCAAACGACACCGAGGGCGCTCTCGTCGACCTGATGAACCGCACCCCGGACGGCGACTTCCAGACCTACAAGACTGAAAGCGGCGCCTTTGTGCGTGAGCACTTCTTCGGTCGTGACCCTCGCACCGCGAAGTTGGTCGAGAACATGACTGACGACGAAATCTGGGGTCTGCGCCGTGGTGGCCACGACTACCGCAAGATTTACGCGGCCTACAAAGCCGCGATGGAGCACAAGGGCCAGCCAACAGTAATCCTGGTGAAGACCATCAAGGGATTCACCTTGGGTAAGAGCTTCGAGGGACGCAACGCGACCCACCAGATGAAGAAGCTCACCCTGGACAACCTCAAGGCCTTCCGCGACGAACTGCACATTCCGATCACGGACGCGCAGCTCGAGGAAAACCCATACCAGCCGCCATATTTCAACCCAGGCTTCGATTCCCCGGAGATTCAGTACATGCTGGAACGCCGTCGCGAACTGGGCGGATTCCTGCCTGAGCGTCGAAGTAAGTTCGTCGACTTCGCTCTGCCAGAGGACAAGGTATACGAATCCGTCAAGGGCGGATCGGGTAATCAGGAAGTTGCAACGACCATGGCGTTCGTTCGACTTTTCAAGGATCTCCTGCGCGCGCCAGGCATCGGTGAGCGAATCGTCCCGATCATTCCGGATGAGGCACGCACCTTCGGTATGGACTCCCTGTTCCCAACCGCAAAGATTTACAACCCGAACGGACAGCACTACATCTCGGTGGACCGAGAGCTCCTCCTGGCCTACAAGGAATCCTCGGCCGGTCAGATTCTCCACACTGGAATCAATGAGGCTGGCGCGTTGGCCGGTTTCACCGCAACGGCAACCGCGTATGCAACCCACGGACAGCCACTGATTCCGTTCTACGTGTTCTACTCGATGTTCGGGTTCCAGCGCACTGCTGACGCCATCTGGGCGGCTACCGACCAGCTTTCTCGCGGATTCATGATCGGTGCGACCGCTGGCCGCACCACGCTTACCGGCGAAGGCCTTCAGCACGCCGATGGTCACAGCCCGCTGCTTGCTTCGACCAATGCCGGAGTCATCTCTTATGACCCGGCCTATGGTTACGAAATAGCGCACATCGTACGAGCAGGTATCGAGCGGATGTACGGCGGACAGCACTCGGATCCAAACGTGATCTTCTACTTAACCGTGTACAACGAGCCATACCAGCAGCCTGCTCAGCCAGAAAACGTGGACGCCGAGGGTATCGTTCGTGGAATCCACAGGATCAGCCACAACGATGCGCCTGGACACAAGGCACAAATTCTCGCCTCCGGTGTAGCAGTGCCGTGGGCCAAGGAAGCGCAGCACCTGCTGCAGAGCGACTGGGGTGTATCGGCTGATCTGTGGTCGGTCACTTCTTGGACCGAGTTGCGTCGCGATGGACTGCGCCGCGATGAGGCACAGTTCTTGAACCCAGAGCAGCAGGTCGAGCCTGCTTTCGTAACCGCTCGCCTCTCCGGAAGCGAAGGACCATTCTTGGGCGTTAGCGACTACATGCACGCAGTGCCGGATCAGATCCGCAACTGGGTACCTGGCGACTACGCAACTCTTGGTGCTGAGGGCTTCGGCTTCAGTGACACCCGAGCAGCAGCCCGCCGTCACTTCAAGATCGATGGACCATCGATTGTGGTTCGCGTTCTAGAGCAACTGGTAGCACAGGGCAAGATTGACGCCAGTGCACCGCGCCAAGCAATCGAGAAGTACCGCCTCCACGACGTAAACGCCGGCACCAGTGGCAACACCGGCGGCGACGCCTAAGAGAGGGAATTATGATCGTTGTTGTCTGCCCAGGACAGGGCTCCCAAACCCCAGGTTTCCTGAGTCCGTGGCTCGAGCTTCCGGGCTTTTCGGCCTCAATCGAGGTCCAACAGCAGGCCAGCGGCATCGATCTCGTTTCTCACGGGACGATCAGTGACGCAGACACCATTCGCGACACGTCTGTGGCTCAACCACTGATCGTCGCGGCCGGCGTTGCCACGATTGCTGAGTTGACCAACGGTAAGACACTTGCAGAGTTCGGCGTAGCTGGCATCGCAGGACACTCGGTGGGCGAAATCACCGCAGCCGTGGGCGCCGGCATCTTTGATTCGGAAACCGGTATCAAGTTCGTTCGCGAACGAGGTAACGCTATGGCAAAGGCGGCGGCCCTGGAAACCACCTCGATGGCGGCCGTCCTCGGCGGCGACCAGGCCGAGATTGAAGCCAAATTGGCTGAGCTTGGACTGGAACCAGCCAACTACAACGGCGGCGGGCAAATCGTCGCCGCTGGCAGCGCCGAGGGTATTGCCTCATTACAGGCGAGCCCGGCAGCCGGAAGCAGGGTAATCCCACTGCAGGTTGCGGGAGCGTTCCACACCCGCTACATGGCGCCGGCCGTCGAAACTCTCGAAGCTTATTCAAACTCGATCACTGTCGCAGACCCCGCGCTCAAACTCTGGAGCAACAACGGTGGTCGTGAAATTGCCTCTGGCACCGAGTTCGTCTCACTCCTGGTCTCCCAGGTGAAGTCCCCCGTTCGATGGGACCTGTGCATGGAAGCCATGAAGAGCGCCGGAGTGACTGCCATCATCGAGGTAGCTCCCGCGGGAACCCTGGTTGGACTTGCCAAGCGTGGAATGGCTGGTGTCGAAACTTTGGCGATCAAGACCCCTGACAACCTTGAGGCTGCTCGCACCCTCATTGCTAACCACAGCTAAGGATGTAGATGACTCAGCCAGTGCTAAACCAGTACGACGTCGTCAAGTACTCGCGGATTTACTCCCTCGGTGCTGCCCGAGGAGACTTGGTCGTTACCAACGACGACATCGCCGGTCCGATTGATTCGTCCGATGAGTGGATCCGCCAGCGCACCGGCATCGTGACTCGTCGCCGAGCATCCGCCGACCTTTCCTTGATGGACATGGCCGTTGCCGCATCCAACGAAGCAATCGCCAAGGCGGGTATTGATCCTCAGGAGATTGGCGCTGTTATTTTCAGCACCATCACCCACCCTTACCAAACCCCATCTGCCGCGACTCTACTTGCGGAGAAGGTTGGCGCTAACCCTGCGCCTGCCTATGACGTTTCTGCAGCGTGTGCCGGGTACTGCTACGGCATTGCCCAGGCAGATGCTCTGGTGCGTTCCGGCATGGCCAAGTACGTCTTGGTAGTTGGCGGCGAGACGCTCTCGGACGTCATCGACCCAACCGACCGAAGTATCTCATGCCTGCTCGGAGACGGAGCCGGTGCGGCAATCGTTGGCCCAAGTGACTTCCCTGGTATTTCACCGACGGTTTGGGGTTCCGACGGTTCACACTGGGACGCCGTTCGTATGACCGGTTCTCTCCTGGACTTCCGCGATGGCAC
>JBEGRP010000135.1:0-3370 GCA_041180345.1 Actinomycetota bacterium
GGCGTAGACCTAGCCCACACCATCGTTCTGCATGACGAACTGGACATCCCGGCCCACGACGTGCGCATCAAGGTTGGCGGTGGCCACGCCGGCCACAACGGCCTGCGTGACATCATCGCCGCCTGCGGTGGCCCCGAGTTTGTGCGAGTTCGCATCGGAATCGGCCGCCCACCCGGTCAGATGGAAACCGCCGACTACGTTCTGGCCAACTTCGGCACCACCGAGAAAAAGGAACTGCCGGTCACCCTGGAAATCAGCGCCGACGCCGTCGAGAGCATCATCAAAGAAGGCGTGACGGCTGCTCAGCAGCGCTTCCACGGAAAATAATCCGGCGGAATAACCTTTCGCACCACCTCGGTTACCAAATACGGGGTAAACCCTGCTCAGTGTCCATGTCTCAACGGAGAGTTCCAATGATCAAGTTCATTTCAGGCAAGAAGACCGCGTTCATCACACTTTTGCTTGGTTTCCTTGCCGCCGGCCTGGTCTTTGGGCCACTAAACATGGCCACCGAGAGCACCAATCCGGGCATCGGTTTGCCGGCCAGCGCCGAGTCGGTCAAGGCCGACGCCATCATCAAGGACCTCCCGGGCGCCGATTCCTCCGCCATCCTGGTGGTCTATGCCTCTGACTCCAAGTTCACCAAGGACCAGCTGACCTGGCTGCAGGGCACGTTCAACCCACAAACCAAGATGCCTTCGGGTGGCGTGAACGAGCAGTTCACCAAGTTCACCAACGTGAAGGTAATGGGCAAGGCATTCGTGCCCCCAGCCAGCATCAGCAAGAACGGCAAGGTTGCCGTTGTGACCGTTCCGGTTGCTAAGTCTGATGCCACCGAGGAGATTGTCACCCGAGTCGAGGATGCCCGCACGTTGGCCAAGGCAGATCTGCCAGCTGGTCTGACCGCCTATGTGACCGGCCCCGAGGGCTTCCAGGCCGACCTGGCCGGCGTCTTCGCCGGAGCCGACTTCAAGCTTCTGATGGCCACAGTAATCGTGGTCGCTCTGCTTCTTCTGATCACCTACCGCAGCCCAATCCTGTGGCTGATCCCGCTGCTGGTGGTTGGAACCGCCGATGGCGTCTCGGGCCAGGTTGCCCGCCGCGTTCTTAGCCTGTTCGACATCGTGCCTGACGGCTCGGTGACTGGAATCCTGAGCGTTCTGGTGTTTGGTGCCGGAACCAACTACGCGCTGCTGCTGATCAGCCGCTACCGCGAGGAGCTGCTGCTTCACGAGGACCGTCATGCCGCCATGGCAAAGGCCATCCGCGAGGCTGGCCCAGCCATCATCGCCTCTGGTTCCACCGTGACTCTGGCCCTGCTTAGCCTGAGCTTCGCCAACCTGGAGGGCACTCGCTCGCTGGGTCTGGCGTGTGCCACCGGTGTTGTGGTTGCCATGATTTCGGCACTCACCGTGCTTCCAGCCGCGCTGGTCATCTTCGGCCGCTTCGTGTTCTGGCCGCTGGTGCCACGCGTCGGCGGCGTAAACAAGGCCCAGCAGGGCTTCTGGAACAAGCTGGCTAAGGGCGTCAGCAAGCGTCCGGCATTCGTCTCGGTGATTGGTGTCCTGGTTCTGGCCGCGTTGGCAATCGGTGCCGGTGGCGTGAAGATTGGTCTGTCGTCCACCGACCAGTTCCTGAAGACCCCCGAGGCCGTGACCGGTCAAGAGGTTCTGGCCAAGGCCTTCCCTGCGGGTGAGAGCACCCCGACCATCGTGGTGGCAAAGAACGAGCACGCCACCCACGTTGCCGAGGCGGTCGCCAAGGTTGACGGTGTGGCCTCCGCAACTGTCGCCGGCAACAACGCCGACTACTCGAAGATCAATGTGGTTCTAAACGCCGAGAGCGGCACCGCTGCCTCGGATGCCACCCTGGACAAGGTGCGAACCGCTGCCCACTCGGTGGATGGTGCGAATGCCCTGGTTGGTGGTCTTGATGCCCAGCGCCAAGAGGTCAAGCAGGCCTACGCCCATGACCAAGCCCTGATCATTCCGCTGATCCTGCTGCTGGTGTTCGTGGTGCTGATCCTGCTGCTGCGTTCGCTGCTGGCTCCGGTGCTGCTGCTGGTCACCGTGGTTGGTTCGTTCTTCGCATCGATGGGTGCCGGCTGGCTGGTATTCGTCAACATTCTGAAGTTCCCTGCGCTGGACCTAAGCGTGTTCCTCTACAGCTTCCTGTTCCTGGTTGCCCTGGGTGTTGACTACAACATCTTCCTGGTGACGCGTGCCAAGGAGGAAGCCGAGCATCACGGCGTCCGCCAGGGCATGATTCGCGCGGTTTCGGCCACCGGTGGCGTCATCACCGGCGCGGGTATTCTGCTGGCCGCCGTCTTCGCGGTTCTGGGAGTGCTGCCGCTGGTTGCGCTGGCTCAGATCGGTGTGATTGTTTGCATCGGTGTGCTGCTGGACACCCTGCTGGTTCGAACCGTCATCGTTCCTGCGCTGGCGTTCCTGACCGGCAAGAACTTCTTCTGGCCAAACAAGGCTCTGGCGGGGGAGTAGCCGGACGGTCTGCGGCCAAATCGCTGGTCGCAGACCAACCCTGCTCCGCCTACAATTGACCCCGTGAGTAACGCCCCACACAAGGTTTTGGCGCGCCTGTCGGCACGCTTGGCGGACTCCTACCCGTTTGCAAAAGTGCAGGCCGGCATCACCGGCGGTGCCGCCAAAAAGCCGGTCAAGCGTCTAGACCTGATTGCCCCACTCGGTGCTCACCCAGCCGTTGCGGCGGCCATCGCCGAGCTGCGCGCCAACGCCAAGACCGCCCGGGTTCAGCTGATTGTCGTCGCCACCGGACGCGAGGCCGAAGACACCGCGGCCGCCCTGCGCGCCTATGACCCGCAGGCCGAAATCCTGGAGTTTGCCAGCTGGGAGACCCTGCCGCACGAGCGCCTGAGCCCCAGCGCCGAGACCGTGGGTAAGCGCCTGAAGGTTCTGCACCGCCTGCACGAACTGGGCGGCGGCAGCGGCACCAAGGATCACCCGGCCACCGAGCAAACCACCCACGCTCCAGATCTGGACCACAACGTCTATGTGCTGGCCAGCGTCCGCGCGGTCCTGCAGCCGGTAGTCGCCGGCCTGGCCGACCACCCGCCACTGCGCTTCGAGGCCGGCAAGGAGTACTTCCTGCCGGAACTAAACCTGAAGTTGGTCGAGAGCGCCTACCACCGAGTTGACATGGTCACCAAACGCGGCGAGTTTGCCGTTCGCGGAGGCATCGTCGACATCTTCCCGACCACCGCCGAACACGCGATGCGCCTGGAGTTCTTTGGCGACGAACTGGAGGAGATTCGCCAGTTCAGCGTCACCGACCAGCGCACCCTGAACGAACTGGAAAACCACGGCCGGCTGGACAACATCACCGTCTATCCGGC
>JBEGRP010000136.1:0-3361 GCA_041180345.1 Actinomycetota bacterium
GAAGTGCAGCAGCACCGGCACCGAGATGTTGTAGGGCAGGTTAGCCACCAGTGCGTCGGGGGCGGCACCTAGGTCGGTGACCTTCATTGCGTCTGCCGAGACCAGAGTGAAGTCGGCGCCCGGGGCGCGAAGCGCAACGGTGGCTTCGATTGCCGCCGCCATCTTCGGGTCAATCTCCACCGAGATGACTTTGTTTGCCACTTCGATCAGGCCAAGCGTCAGTGAGCCGAGTCCCGGACCGATCTCGACCACGGTCTCGGTGCCGGTCAGTTTGGCCGCGGCAACGATGCGACGAATGGTGTTGGGATCGGTGACGAAGTTCTGACCCAACTTCTTGGTTGGGACTACGTCCAGGCGTGCGGCCAGTTCGCGAATGTCATTGCCGCCCAGCAGCTGTGCTTCGGTTGCCATCTATGGAACCTGACTGCTGTCGATGGGAGCGTTTGGAGCGCTCTTGCTGTGGTGGCCATCGATCAAACCCTCGGCCCACGAGCCATAGACGCGCTCGGTGTTTGCGGTCAGCTGAGCCGCCCACTCGTTGACGTCGCGGTCCAGCACCTGCGCCAAGAAACGTACCGTGATTGGCACCAGATAGCTGGCGTTAGGGCGTCCGCGGAAAGGCTCGGGGGTCAGGAATGGCGCGTCGGTCTCGACCATCACCAGTTCCGGACGCGCCAGCAGCAGCGAGTCACGCAGGTGCTGGTTGCGCTTGATGGTGATGTTGCCAGCAAAGCTCATGTACCAGCCATTTTCGTTGCAGATCTGGGCCAGGTCGGTATCGCCCGAATAGCAGTGGAAGACCACGCGCTCCGGAGCGCCGACGCGCTTCAGGGTCTCGACCACATCGGCGTGGGCCTCGCGATCGTGGATCATCAGCGCCAGGTTGTTTTCCTTGGCAATCAGGATGTGGTCTTCGAAGCTGTGCTTCTGAAGGTTGATCTGATCCTCACCCTCGGTGCGGAAGAAATCCAGACCGGTCTCACCGATGGCGCGAACCCGTGGCTGAGTGGCCAGGTCGGCGATCTGAGCGATGGCCTCGTCCAGCTTCTGCTGGGTCTGATACAGCGGGGCCTCGTTTGGGTGAAGCGCCACTGCGGCCAGAACTCGGGGTTCGATGGCAGCAACCGCGGCCGACCACTTGGAAGACTCAAGAGTCACACCAACCTGCACCACACCGAGCATCCCGGCCTGGTTTGCTAGGTCGAGGTGCTCCAAGTAGTGCAGCGGCTCATCGCCGTCGGCAATCTCCATGTGGCAGTGGTTGTCGTAGGTGCCCACCTCGAGCGGTTCCGGAAGGGGTGGATACTTCAGGCGATCGCGCTTGGCGTCGGCTTCCATTCCGCCTCGGGTGCGCATGTGGGCAGCTGGCACGCCATCGGTAAATGCACTACCGGTGGTGGCTGCTAGATCCGCACGCGGATTGTCCGAGGCGCACACTTGGTGCTAGTTGCCTTCGGTTTCGATGCGCGGGAACAGTGGCTCCAGCACCGAGACGGTTGCGCCGGCCTTCAGTTGACCCCAGTTGGCTGCCTCGCCCAGCTTCTGGTCGGCTAGGTTGCCCAAAGAAGACGCTGCCAGTGCCTGCCAGAGCTTCTCGGTGGCCTTGGGGGTAACCGGAGCCAGCAGCACGGTCAAGGCCCGAATGCCCTCGGCGGCGGTGACCAGCACGGTGGCCAGACGCTCACGGTTGGCCTCGTCCTTGGCTAGTGCCCATGGTTCCTGCACGGTGATGTAGTTGTTCAGCTCGTCCACCAGGGTCCAGGTAGCGGCGATGGCCTCGTGGATTGCGATCTCGTCGATTGCTGCATCGGCGTTCTTGACCGCGGCGGTGGCAACCGCCTTGACGTGCTCGTCGGCCTCGGTGAGGGCACCGGCGGCTGGTATGACGCCATCGAAGTAGCGGTTGATCATCGCGATGACTCGGCTGGCCAGGTTACCGAAGCCGTTTGCGAGCTCCGACTGGTAGCGGGCCGAGAGGTCTTCCCAGCTGAACGAACCATCCGAGCCAAAGGCAATCGCCTTCATGAAGTAGTAGCGGAACGCGTCCGAACCAAAGGTGTCGGTGATCTGGTGCGGTGCGATACCGGTCAGCTTGGACTTCGACATCTTCTCGCCACCCACCAGCAACCAGCCGTGACCGAAGACCTGTTGCGGAACCGGAAGGCCGGCCGCCATCAGCATCGCCGGCCAGATGACAGCGTGGAAGCGCAGGATGTCCTTACCCACGATCTGCACCGAGGCAGGCCACAGCGACTCAAACTTCGCCTTGGCCTCGGCGGTGTCCTCGCCGTAGCCAATCGCGGTGATGTAGTTCAGCAGGGCGTCAAACCAGACGTAGGTGATGTGGCCGTTGTCCCAAGGAATGTCGATTCCCCAGTCGAATTTTTCCTTGCTGCGGCTGATCGAAAGGTCTTCCAGACCGCGGCGGACGAACGAGACAACCTCGTTGCGGGCGCTCTCCGGCTGAACAAACTTTGGGTTGCTGGCGTAGAGGTCAAGCAGCGCCTGCTCGAACTCGCTCAGTTTGAAGAAGTAGTTGGTCTCCTTCAGCTTCTCCACCGGACGAGTGTGGATGGCGCAGACCTGCTGGCCGGCGTAATCGCCCTCGCCGTCGATGAGGTCGCCCTCGGTCTTGTACTCCTCGCAACCAACGCAGTAGTTACCTTCGTAGGAACCCTGGTAGATGAAACCGTTGTCCTTCAGGTGCTGCAGGAAGACCTGGACGTTGCGCTCGTGACGAGGCTCGGTGGTGCGGATGAAGTCTTGGTTGCGGATGTCGATGGTGTCCAGCAGTGGCAACCACGCTTCGGCAACCAGCTTGTCGGCCCAGTCCTTAGGGCTGGTCTTGTTGGCTGCCGCGGTGCGCAGAATCTTCTCGCCGTGCTCGTCAGTTCCGGTCAACATGTAGGCGCTCTCGCCGCGCTGGGCGTGCCAGCGGGTCAGCACATCGGTGGCTACCTCGGTGTAGGCGTGGCCGATGTGAGGGGCGTCATTGACGTAGAAAATCGGGGTAGTCGCGTAAAACGACTTGCTGGAAGACATGAAATCTATTTTAACCTGTGCCCAGCGGCTAGGAGCGGGCTTTGCGCTCGCGTAGCACCAGGTCGTAGAGCTCGCTCTTGCTGACTCCTGCAGCCTGCGCAATCTCGGCGACGGCAGGCTTCAACGGGCTTCCGGCGGCAACCAGCTGTAGCACCTGGTCGACCACGTCGATGGCCTGGTGCTCGGTGGCGGCAGCGCCGGCAAGTACCATCACCATTTCGCCCTTGGGTTCGGTCTTGGCCCACTCCACCAGATCACCGAGGGTGCCGCGCACGGTCTGCTCAAACTTCTTGGTCAGCTCGCGGCTGACGGTGGCCTG
>JBEGRP010000137.1:0-6374 GCA_041180345.1 Actinomycetota bacterium
CGAACTTCGTCACCTGACCGCATCGGACGGCACTCTCAGCTATCCGCAGGCGCACTACGACATGGTGCGCATCGGTGTTGCGCTTTACGGGTTGAGCCCTTACTCGGACCACAACTCTGCAGACTACGGCCTGACTCCAGCGATGACCGCGACGGCTCGCGTGGTCCAGGTTAAGCGGGTTGCAGCGGGCGAGGGCGTCAGCTACGGATACCTATATCGAACCACCGCGACCACTAACCTGGCGCTGGTTCCGGTTGGCTACGCCGAGGGACTTCCCCGCGTCGCGACCGGACGAGCACAGGTCTGGGCCAACGGCAAGCTGTTCCCGGTGAGTTCGCGAATCGCGATGGATCAGTTCGTCTTGGATGTCGGGGATTCGGTGGTAGCCCCGGGCGACACCGTCGTCCTGTTCGGCGATCCAGCCAAGGGCTATCCTTCAGCCGATCAACTTGCCGAGGCTTCGAACACCATCAACTACGAGATCGTCACGCGCATGGGCGGACGATTCCAGCGGGTTTACCTGGCTGGTGGCCAGCGCGTCGCCGCAACGACCTCAGCAGGCACCAACCCGGAGGTTCAGGCTTGAGCGAGTTGATTCTTCAACGCGCAATCCCAGACTCCGAAACCATGCACGAACTGGGCATTGCTCTGGCGGGCCTGCTTCGGGCCGGAGACATTGTGGTGCTCACCGGTCCACTCGGTGCCGGAAAGACCACGCTCAGCCGCGGCATCGGCGAGGGGTTGAATGTCGTTGGCACTGTTTCGAGCCCGACCTTCGTGATCGCCCGTACCCACAAGCGCACCGATGGTGGCCCGGAATTGGTTCACGTCGACGCCTATCGCTTGGGCGGCCCGGAAGAGTTGGATGACCTCGACATCGACTTTGCTCACTCAATCACGCTGATTGAGTGGGGCCGTGGCTTCACCGAGGGGCTCAGCGACTCCTGGCTGGACGTTGAAATCGAACGCGATCACACCGGTGCCACCGAGATCCGACAGATCCGCATCCAGGGCGAAGGCCCGCGCTGGCAGGGGGTTCGACTTTGAGCTACCTACTGGCAATCGATACCACCGCGGGCACCAGTGTTGCTCTGCTGAAAGATGGCAAGGTCCTGGCCGAACTAAACAACGACCTCGGGATGAAGCACGCCGAACTGATTGGCGACGCAATCCAGTCGGTCTTTAACCAAACCGCCATTCGCCCCCAGGTTTTGGACGCGGTGGTGGTCGGCCGCGGCCCGGCGCTTTTCACTGGCTTGCGGGTAGGCATTGCCGCGGGGATGATGTTTGCCGAGGCTGCCGGTGCGCAACTATTTGGCGCGGTGAGCCACGACGCAATCGCGCTTGCTATCTATAGCACCGACGGAAACCTGCCGCAGCAGCCGCTGCTAGTCCACACCGACGCCCGCCGCGGCGAGGTCTACTGGGCGCTTTACGGCGGCCTGGATTCGCACGGCCTGCCAACTCTGCTGGCGGGACCCTCGGTGGGTAAGTATGACGAGGTTGTGGAGTCTTTGACTCTGCAGCACGGCACCCTAACCGACCGCACCGGGGGTGCAACCGCAACCTGGGTCGCTCGACTGGCCGAGCTGCAACTTGCCGCCGGGGTGGCCTCGCGCGACACCAGCGCGTTGTACCTGCGGGCGCCGGATGCCTCGCTACCCAAACCAAACCAGCAGTTTGGAAAGCGGGTGAGCGGCTGATGAGTGAACTGATAATTAGGCCTGCCACCGAGGACGACCTGAACTCGATCATGGCGATCGAACACGTCTGTTTCCCCAGCGATGCCTGGTCGGCACAGACGATGCGCGACGAACTGCTGGCAACCCACACCAGCTACCTATTGGCGCTTCAGGATGACCTGGTGGTTGGTTACGGTGGCCTCAGCAAGATTCCGAGCAGCGAGCAGAGCGACATTCAGACCATCGCGCTTAGCCCGAGCGCACGCGGTCGCGGTTGGGGCAGGCAGCTGGTGAACCACCTGCTCTCGGAGGCTCGTCGACTCGGGGCAAAGCAGGTGTTCCTTGAGGTTCGTTCCGATAACTCGGTGGCTCACGGGCTATATATGAGCCTGGGTTTCAAGGAAATCGACCGTCGCCGTGGCTACTACCAGCCGGAGGGTGTGGACGCCGTTGTGATGTGTCTGGAACTGGCCACCGAGCCGCTGCGCGAACCCATCGTGCTGGGCATCGAATCTTCCTGCGACGAGACCGGTGTGGGCATCGTTCGCGGCGGGACACTGCTGGCCAACGTGATCTCTTCGTCAATGGACCTGCACGCACGCTTCGGTGGAGTGGTGCCGGAGGTTGCGGCTCGGGCACATCTGGAGGCACTGCAGCCGACGCTACACAAGGCGCTCGCCGAGGCACAGATTTCGCTGGCAGACGTGGATGCCATCGCAGTGGCGAACGGTCCAGGTCTGGCTGGTGCCCTGATGGTCGGAGTCGGTGCGGCCAAGGCCCTTGCTGTTGGCCTAGAGAAGCCGATCTATGCCGTCAATCACTTGGTCGGTCACGTTGGTGCCGACGTTTTGGAACGCGGTCAGGTAGAGGTTCCCACCATCGCACTGCTGGTGTCCGGTGGCCACACCTCCCTGCTGCTGGTACGTGACCTGCTGGACGATGTTCAGCTGCTGGGTGAGACCATCGACGATGCCGCCGGCGAGGCCTTCGACAAGGTGGCCCGAGTGCTGGGTCTGAAGTACCCGGGTGGCCCGGAGATTGATCGCGCAGCCATCGAAGGAAACCCCGCGGCGATTCGATTCCCGCGCGGCCTCAGTCTGCCGAAGGACATGGAGAAACATCGCTACGACTTCTCTTTCAGTGGCCTCAAGACCGCGGTGGCTCGCTGGGTAGAGGTTGCTCAGGACAAGGGCGAAGACTTCTCGGTGCCGGATGTAGCTGCCAGCTTCCGCGAAGCGGTGGTCGACGTACTGGTTACCAAGGCGGTAAACGCGTGTCTGGACCACAATGTTCCGCGTCTGCTACTCGGTGGCGGAGTCGTTGCCAACAAGCGCCTGCGCGAGGTAGCAGCAGAACGTTGCGCCAAGCACGGCATCGAGCTGCGCATTCCAGCGTTTAGCCTTTGCACCGATAACGGCGCCATGATTGCCGCCCTGGGTGCTCAGTTGGTGATGGCCGGACGCGCACCGAGTGACCTGAGTTTTGGTGCCGACAGCACGCTTCCGGTTACCACCGTGCAGACTGTCTAGGAAACCGCCTAGGACTCTCAACAAACTCTCAGGTTTCTCCAAGTGAAACCTCAGCGAGCAGTGTTTTTCTATAACTAGCCAAAAACCGAAAAGGCTAGGAGCCCAACATGGCAAAGAACGAAACCGAAGTCCTCGACACCGCTGCAACAAGTTGAACACCCTTGCCGTGGTTTCTTTGGCCACTGCGATTTCGTGGGTCGGTGCGGTAGCCGGTGTAGTAACCGGTCACATTGCGCTGGCACAGATCAAGCGCAGCGGCGAGAAGGGTCGCGCCCTAGCCATCACCGGTTTGGTGCTCGGTTACCTCTACATCGCAGGTTCGATCCTCTTCGGTCTGCTGATGCTTCTGTTCCGCATCCGCGGCTGGGTTGGAAGTGACTACGCCGGTCCAGGAAACCCAGGCTTGCGCATGGGTCCGGGCATGATGGGCGACTGGGACAACCGCTAAACGCCAAACCTTAAAACTTCATACTTTCCTTCGAACCTTTCTGGACATTTTTCTCTCTCCTTTTTGTGTCAAGAAATCGCGAAACCCCGCCGGATTTGTGCCCTGGCGGGGTTTCGTGATTCTGTCGGCTTGTTAGACAGAGTGCCGGTTCTTAGAGAGGTTGGCAGATCAAAACTCGGTGGGATTCGCCCACTCGGGTGACAATCAGTGTCGCCTTGCCCTTGCCTTTAGGGTCTAGTTCCTTGCGCAGCTGTTCGGGCAGAATGTCTGCTCCCCGCTTTTTGATCTCCAGCACACCGATGCCTAGTTCGCGCAGGCGTGCCTTCAGCTTCTTACGATCGAAGGCCATTTCTTCCAGCACCTGGTAGCCCTTCAACCAGGGCGAGGTGATTGCCGTCGGCCCGGTCAGGTAGGCGATGCCGGCACTGAAACCGTGCAGCCCGGTCTGGGCAGCCAGTTCGCCGATGAGGTGCGATCGAACCACCGAGTTGTCTGGCTCGTAAACGAATGCATCCAAATCACCGAGCTGGGCATGGGCACCGTCGGCGCTGATGCTATTCAATTCGTGATGGCCGCCGGTTGTCAGCAGCAGCGCACTGCGAGCGATGCCGGGTCGGGCCGCCTTGCCAAACCAAAGCCCAAGTTCGACCAAGTCGCCATCAACGCTGACCCACTGCGCTTCGCAGTTCTCGGGAATAGCCTCGTGAGGGTGCCCGGGACCCAGCTTGATGCCCGCGGCTGCTACCCCTTTAGCTTGGCACCGCTCCACCACCCAGTCGAAGTTGGGAGAGAACTCGTCCGGGTCGAACTTCCGCACGGTGGTCGCTCGCTTTGGTCCACCGAGCTCGCGCCGAGCCGGGTCGAAGAACAAGGCCTCAGCCGGTGCACTGGTCGAAAAGTCAAGCTGGGTCACATCCGCCTGCTGGACCTCGGCGTTGTCGAAGGGAAGCAGGTTGTAGGTGGCGACGGCCGCGGTGACCTCGTCCAACTCGAAGGCCTTGACGTCAATTCCAGCGGCAGCGAATGCCAGCGACTCCGCCCCAATGCCGCAACCCAGATCGGCGACCGAACCAACACCCGCAATTCTGAAGCGCCCGGCATGCTGTGCGGCTACGGTCAGGCGGCTGGCTTGCTCGAGTCCCGCCTCGGTGAAAAGCATTCTTGCGGCAAACTCACCGAACTTGGCCTCGGCCCGTTTACGCAGCTTGGCCTGAGTCAAGACGGCGGCAACCAGCCCGGGCTCGTGGCCGGCGGAACGCAGTTTGCTGACCAGTTTGACCACGTCGGTCTTGCTGTCGTAGTCCACAGAAGCCAGCAGCTGCTGGCCCTCGGTGGACATCAAATCGACAAACTCTTGGCGTTCCATAGGTTTCAGGTTAGCGGTGATTGCCGACTAGCACTCTTGACCATCGAGTGCTAATATCAGTGACGAACCCCGTTGTTTTTAGACAAAAAGAGGTAAATCGTGTCGGTTCAGATCAAGCCACTGGAAGACCGCATCGTTGTACGTCCGATGCCAGCCGAGCAGGTAACTGCATCTGGTCTGGTTATCCCGGACACCGCAACCAAGGAGAAGCCACAGGAGGCCGAGGTTATCGCCGTCGGTCCAGGTCGCTTCGACGACAGCGGTAAGCGCATTCCGGTAGACGTAGCTGTTGGCGACAAGGTTCTGTTCAGCAAGTACGGCGGCACCGAGATCAAGTTCGGTGGCGAGGAGTTCCTCGTACTGTCCGCTCGCGACGTGCTGGCGATCGTAGTTCGCTAAGCGAAAGTCATTAGAAGCCCCGGTGCCGAAAGGCGCCGGGGTTTTCGTTTACCCAGTTAGGCTTTCAAGGTGAGCGAAACCCCAAAGAAGGACACCCGAAAGGGGCTGCTAGTCGCGCTGGGCGCTTACGGAATCTGGGGCTCCTTCCCGCTCTTGATTCATTCGCTTGATTTTGCCAGCCCATACGAGGTGGTTGGCTGGCGCATAGTTTTTGGCTTGGCTTTGGCTATCGTCATGCTGACGGTAAGCGGGGCCTGGACCGGACTGTGGCAGGTTGTCCGCAACCCGAAATTGTTCTGGCTGCTTGCGCTCTGCAGCGCGCTCATTTACGTCAACTGGTTGGTCTATGTTCTGGGTGTCTCCAGTGGCCACATCATCGAATCCTCGCTGGGTTACTTCATCAATCCGCTGGTTACGGTGGTGCTCGCCGTCTTCTTCCAGCGCGAAAAGCTGACCAAGTTTCAGTGGGTGGCGGTAGCCCTCGGTGCATTGGCGGTAACGGTCCTGACTGTCGATTACGGACACATCCCGATGATCGCGCTGACTCTGGCTATCTCATTCGGCTTCTATGGCTTGGTCAAGTCCCGCACCGGCGGTACCGTGACGCCGCTCATCGGATACTCGGTGGAGACGGCCATGCTGATCCCACTCTCGGTGGTCCAGTTGGTGCTGGTGGATCAGTGGGTGGGGCTGAAGTTCGGCACCGATGGTTTCTACAGCTGGTTTGGGCTGGCGCTATTCGGGTTCCTCACAGCCATCCCGCTAATCCTCTTCGGTTCCGCCGCCAAGCACCTGCCGCTGGCCTGGGTCGGCTTCATGCAGTACCTGACACCGAGTATTCAATTCGTGCTTGCCTTGACCGTTTTCCATGAGCCAATGCCGTTGGCCCGCTGGCTGGGATTCGGCATCGTTTGGTTGGGCCTAGCCACATTGATGGCACCGATGCTTTT
>JBEGRP010000138.1:0-3328 GCA_041180345.1 Actinomycetota bacterium
GTGAGCAGGTGACCGTAGTGCGGTAGGCCGTTGGCGAACGGAGGACCGTCATAGAAAACGAACTCCGGCGCATCGGCGGACTTGCGCTGATCGATAGAGGCCTGGAAGGTTCCGTCCTGCTGCCAGAAGTCCAAAATCTCCTGCTCAATGGCTGGGAAGGAAGGGCTAGGGACGACACCCTGGGCATTTCTTCCGGCGCGCGCGTTGGCAGATGGGTTCTTTGGATACATGTGGGGCTTTCTCAGGCTGTCAGGACAGGGAATTTCCTAAGTCAATGTTAACCTTAAACAAACCCACATCCTTGGAGACTCCTAGCGTGACTACTGCCCAAAACGGCTCGACCAGCAACTACTTCGCCCCGGCTACCACACCCGAAAAGGTTGGCGTCGAGGGTTTGGAGCAAAAATGGGGTGCAATCTGGGAAGAAGCCGGCACCTTCGCGTTTGACCGCACCGTGAAGAAGGAGTGCGTCTACTCGATCGACACCCCGCCGCCGACGGTCTCTGGCTCCCTGCACGTTGGTCACGTGTTCAGCTACACCCACACCGACGTGGTGGCCCGTTTCAAGCGCATGAGCGGCTTCGAGGTCTACTACCCAATGGGTTGGGATGACAACGGTCTGCCCACCGAGCGCCGAGTTCAGAACTACTTCGGCGTCCGCTGCGACCCGACGCTTCCATACATCGAAAACTTCGTTCCACCGTTCGAGGGCGGCGATGGCAAGTCCACCAAGGCCGCAGACCAGATTCCGATTGGTCGCCGCAACTTCATCGAACTCTGCGAGAAGTTGACCGCAGAGGACGAGAAGCAGTTCGAGGCCCTCTGGCGTCAGCTGGGCGCCTCGGTGGACTGGGCACAGACCTACCAGACCATTTCGCCTTCGGCACAGGCAGTTTCTCAGAAGGCCTTCCTCGAGAACCTGCGCCGTGGCGAGGCTTACCAGAACATGGCTCCTACCCTGTGGGACATCACTTTCCGCACCGCGGTAGCGCAAGCTGAGCTTGAAGACCGTGAAATGCCGGGTGCCTACCACCGAGTCGGTTTCAAGGCCGACCCTTCGCTGGTTGAGGGAGGCGTGGTTTACATCGAGACCACACGCCCAGAGCTGCTTCCAGCCTGTGTCGCTCTGGTTGCCCACCCAGACGACGCAAGGTACCAGCACCTCTTCGGCAAGACTGTCCGCACCCCGCTCTTCGATGTCGAGGTTCCAGTAGTTTCACACCACCTGGCCCAGATCGACAAGGGCTCGGGAATAGCCATGATCTGTACCTTTGGCGACGTAACCGACGTGGTTTGGTGGCGTGAACTTGATCTTCCAAACCGAGCAATCATCGGTTGGGATGGTCGAATCATCACCGAGGCTCCGGACGCGATCAACACTGCGGCTGGCCTAGAGGCGTATGCCGAACTTGCGGGCAAGACCACTTTCAGTGCCAAGCAGCGCATAGTGGAGTTGTTGCAGGAAACTGGCGACATGGTTGGCGAGCCTCGCCCGATTCAGCACCCCGTAAAGTTCTTCGAAAAGGGCGACAAACCGCTGGAGATCGTCTCCACTCGCCAGTGGTACATCCGCAACGGTGGACGTGATGCAGCCCTGCGTGAGCGCTTGATTGCGCTCGGCAAGGACTTGAACTTCGTTCCAGATTTCATGCGCGTGCGCTACGAGAACTGGGTCAATGGACTGACCGGAGACTGGTTGATTTCGCGTCAGCGCTTCTTCGGTGTTCCGATCCCCGTTTGGTACGCGCTAGATGCGGATGGCAACCCGATTTACGAGACTCCGCTAGTTCCTGACTACTCCCTGCTTCCAGTCGACCCATCCAGCGATGTCCCAGCCGGCTACACCGCCGAACAGCGCGGAGTCCCAGGTGGTTTCATCGGTGAAGTAGACATTATGGACACCTGGGCAACTTCAAGCCTCACCCCGCAGCTTGCCGGTGGCTGGATCGACGACCCTGAGAAGTTTGCTCTGGTCTACCCTTACGACCTCCGTCCACAGGGTCAAGACATCATCCGCACCTGGCTCTTCAGCACTCTCCTGCGAAGCGAGCTGGAGCACGGTCAGCTTCCTTGGAAGAACGCCGCCATCAGCGGTTGGATCCTGGACCCAGACCGTAAAAAGATGTCAAAGTCCAAGGGAAACGTAGTGACCCCAAGCGACCTTTTGGTCGAACATGGCTCCGATGCAGTTCGATACTGGGCAGCCAGCGCCCGACTGGGCACGGATGCCGCATTCGACACCGGCATGATGAAGATTGGCCGCCGTCTGGCCGTCAAGGTTCTCAACGCCGCCAAATTCGTGCTGTCCTTCGAGGCACCGGCTGCCGGTTCTACCGTCACCGAGCCAATCGACCAAGCATTGTTGCTGGAACTTGCCGATGTGGTGCGATCCGCAACCGCGGCATTCGAGGCCTACGACCACACCAAAGCGCTCGAGCTAAGCGAGAAGTTCTTCTGGGGCTTCACCGATAACTACCTCGAGCTCGTGAAAGAGCGCGCCTACGGTCAGGGAGGAGCAACTCCAGCGCAGCAGGAATCCGCCGTGCTTGCCTTGCGCCAGGCCCTACACACCATGCTTCGCCTGTTCGCTCCGTTCCTGCCTATGGCCAAGCCCATCTTGCCCGGCTCTATCAGGAAATATACAGTATCATCGTCGACGATGCAGTCCCTTACGTGCACGCCTATGAGGCGCTCGAAAGTTCCGACTATGCGCACGTCTTCGGTTGTAAGTTTTATTGAACGTGGGTATGATACTTATGATAAGTTTAGGTCAATCGTAAAAAGCGTCGGGGGAGAAAACGCACAAGAAGAGTTTGATAAATTATCTTCAAAGACTTGATGATATTTATTTTTCCCATCTGCTGTTTCCCCAGTCTGAAATAATAATGGATAGCCACTTTTACCCATTAAGGGGTCTAAAGAAAAAGTGCTTTTAAGATTTAAAATACCAGAATCAAATTGACGCGCGCCCTGTAACATAAAATGGCTAGTGCTAAATGTTTTACTGTCACCCCTTTTTCCACCTTGATCAGTAAAATTTAGATTAATATTGCCATGAGCCATCATGGACCAATCACCTATTTCCCAATCCAGACCTTCCATGGGTGTTGAATCTGGCTGCCAGCTAGTACCTGATGCCTCTCTTGTCATTGAATAGCTTCCTAAGGTGCCGGGCATATTATGATCCATATCTTCATGGTTCATTTCTGCTAAAGCTGATGACGAGGCGAGTATTAAAGAATATATTAGATGTTGATAATTCTTCATAAAACTAATTTAATAAATATAAGTCTTATTTTAGACTTTAATTGGCACCAAGGTTAAATAT
>JBEGRP010000139.1:0-3326 GCA_041180345.1 Actinomycetota bacterium
CTAGTAGTTGGAGTTCACCGTTGAGCCCTGAAGCACACAACATCGAGCAGTTGCGCATGATGACCAAGGTCTCGCACCTGTACCACAACCGTGGTCTGGTGCAGTCCGAGATCGCACAACTGCTGGGGCTGTCACAGGCCCGAGTATCTCGACTTCTGACGGCCGCCGAAGAAGCAAACATCATTCGCACCGTTGTTGTTCCCCCGATGGGTTTGAACTCCGAACTAGAAGAGGCGATTGAAAAGAAATATGGCCTGCTGCAGGTGCACGTCGTAGACGCAACCGGGGAAACTGACTCGCAGCGTGCCGACACTCTAGCCCGCGCTCTCGCTACCGTTTTCGAGCTTCTCCCCCTGAACGACAAGGTCATTGGCTTCACTTCTTGGAGCCGCTCGATGCGTCGATTCGTTGACGCCCTAAACAAATTCCCGCATGCAAAAGCCAAGTCGGTTGTTGAGCTAGTGGGCGGCATCGGAGAACCTGGCCTTCAGCATGAAGCCACCACCGCCACCGAGCGCCTGGCAAACCTGATTGACGCACAGCCGATGTTCCTTCGTGTGCCCGGAGTCGTGGCGACCACGGACATCAAGCGCGCTATTCTCGAGGGCGACAGCCACGCTCGTGCCACCCTGGCCGCCATGGACGAATTGGACATCGCACTGGTCGGTATTGGCAACCTGGCGTTCCGTTCCGAGCGTGTTTCGGGTGGAAACTTCTTCAGCCAGAGCCAGTTCGACATGATCAAGGGCAAGGGTGCTGTGGGAGAGGTTGACCTGCGCTTCATCGACGCCAAGGGTAAGCCAATTGCCTCGAAGCTCGACGAGCTCGTGGTCGGCGTTAACTTGGAGCAGTTGAAGCGCGCTGAGCGACGTATCGGCGTCTCCGGCGGTGCCGACAAGCATGAGGTCACCCTTGCGGCGCTTCGCGGTGGCTGGGTAAACGTCTTGGTCACTGACCTCGAGACCGCCGAATTCCTGCTGGCTCAAGCCGACTAACTAGATTCAAAAAGAAAACTCGCATCGGATCAACCGATGCGAGTTTTCTTGTTTTCAAGCTGGGCCTCATTAGAGCCGTGAAACTACTTCCTTAACCAGCGGCCATACCTTCTTGACAGAGGTGTGGTTCACCTTCTCTGCTGGAGAGTGAAGTGCGTGGAGCTCGGTGCCGATCGAAATAATGTCAGCAACTGGAACCTTACGACTGAACATTCCTAGCTCCAGGGAGCACTGGGAAACCTCTACGTTTGGCTCTTCGCCGAGCACGTCGCGGTAAGCCTGCGAAGCCACCGCCAGCAGCTCGGAGTCAGGGCGGTAAGGGAACTCTGGAGCGTCCAGACCGAACATAGTAATCGAAACTCCACCGCCAACTGCACCAACCAGAGAGCGAACCCGGTCGTACAACTCGTGCTTGCGCGAGGTCAAGGCCGAGGTGATGGTCGACATCAGCTGGATTCCATTTGAAGTTGGGCGAATGGTTCCAAGGTTGTTGGAGGTCTCGACTCGGCCTGGAACGCGCAGGTTCCAGCTGATGACTCCGTGCGGAATCAAAAGCGTAACTGCGGCAAATCGACGAGCTGCAGCCTGGGAGAAGACCTGCGCCGGCGCTGGAACATCGATTAGCTCCAGGCGCACCGCTGGGTCGGCTACACCGTACTCGTACTGGAGGGCAGCGCCGAGTTTGGCGACAACTTCCTTGACAGCTCCGATGTCACCAGACTTCAGCGACAGCACAACCTGTGCATCAGCTGGGATTGCGTTGTTCTGTGCACCACCGTATGGCTCCGAGATCCGGGCGTCCACCTGGTCCAGCACAGCATTGATGGCGCGGGCAAGAATCTGAAGCGAGTTAGCGCGCTCCAGCTGAATGTCAAACTCGCAGTGACCACCCTGAAGACCACGAACCTGCAACAGGACTGCACTGGTGTGGGTTGCTGGGTTGCTCTCGAACTCCGCTGGAACATCTACGGTGAAGGTTACGTCACCAGAGCAACCAGCAAGGATTTCCTTGTCGGTAATCCAGTTGAAGTCAATCATGCGACGACCCTTGAGCTGCGCGGTATCGAACTGGTTCGCACCAGCCTTGCCCTGCTCCTCCATCGCAGTCAGAACTGCCTCTAGAGGTGGGTGTGGGGTCTCGGTGTCTGCCATCAACGCCAGAATGTAGCTGACGCCGATGCCGTTGTCCGCGCCCAGCGAAGTGCCATCGGCCGTGATGTAGTCACCATCGACAATGAGGTTAATTGGGTCATTCGCGAAGTCAAAGTCAACGCCTTCGGCCTTTTCGCAAACCATGTCCAGGTGACCGGCGTGGAGCAAATCGAATGCCGAACCCACAGAGACCACACCGTCGAGACCGGCCAGCGCGACAGTGGCGGCATCCAGCGCCGCGTCATCTGCGTAGAGGTGGTGACTATCCCCCAGGACCACCGTCTCAACATCGAAGTGCTGATTCAACTGCGCCGCGACAGATTCTTTGAGGTTCACAGAGCCCTTAAAGATTGGCGTGGCATCGACCAGGAGCGCCACGCGCTTTCTGCCACCATCCTGCGGAAGCAGGGCAAGTAGCGACTGCGCAGCATGATCCGAGGCAACCTCGGAAATCTCAAGGGTGCGGATTCCCAGCGGCACCAGCGCTTCTGGGCGCTCCGACTGCGAAATTACGTCGCGGATTCGATCGAGATCAGTTGGATCTTCGATTTGGGTAAACAAATTCATTTGAACCTAGTCACCGGCTTAGTCTTCATCGAACTAACGCGAGGCCCATCGCCTCGTCGTGAATGTTCATTCGCTACTCGAATAATCATTCCCCTGAAGTGTATGTCGCCGATTGTTTCAAGTCAAGGCGAGCCACGCGAAAGCGAAATTGGCAATCAAAGCGTTATAAATCCGCGTAGGCGGTCAGCGCCAAACTGGGCGTTAGTATCGGTAGGTAGCCCAACTAGAGGAGCCCGCTATGCCCGGTTTGATTGACTTCGTGACGGTATCCACCGACGGTTTGGAGTCGTCCCCCGTTGCCGAGGCGCTAGCGGGCCTTCGAGCAAACGAGGCCCGTTATTTTCAAAACAAGTTCAAGGCGGAGTTCGTCACTCGCCCCGCGGCCGAAGCCCAGGAACTTGTGGATTACGTTGCCAAGGTGCTGACCGAGCGCGACATTGTGATTGCTTCCAAGCCACTAGAGGCCGTGGAACTGCTCGTGGACGGCATTCGCTGGACCCACGTTTTCTTCGAGAGCGGCCTGGCTGTGAACGTGCTCTATACGCTTGAGGACGCCAAGAAGCGCGCGGTTGGATTCAAGCTGTCGATGGGAATGGAAGTTCCAGAGGAACT
>JBEGRP010000140.1:0-3305 GCA_041180345.1 Actinomycetota bacterium
CTCGCTGACCGCGACCGGCCAGGTCATGGGAACCGTTCAGTACCTGGCACCGGAACAGGCAACCGGCAAGGGTTCATCGCCGGCCACCGACATCTACTCGCTGGGAATCGTCGCCTACGAGGCGGTCAGCGGCAAGCGGCCATTCACCGGCGCGACCCAGATGGAAATCGCGATGGCGCAGATCAACGATCCGCCACCGCCGCTACCTGACACCGTCGACCCGAAGGTCGCCGACCTAATCCTGCAGTGCCTCAAGAAGAAGCCATTCGAACGCCCGAACAACGCGCTCAGCCTGGCGATTGCGGCCGAAGCACTGATGGAGAACCCGCGCCACCGCGGCACCGGAACTGCGGTCCTTCCCAATGTGCGCGCCTACTCGGACGACACCACTCTGCTGGATGCCAACACCGCTTCGCTTCCCAAGCCGCCGGTGGTCTGGCCGTGGATCGCGGTGGTGATATTGCTCTCGATCACGGCCCTGAGCCTGGTCTTCGCTCTCATCATCGGTGCCAACAAGCCGGTTCCGGTACCAAGCACCACCGAGTCCGGAAACTTCGGCACCGCGTCGGCCATACCTTCGCTGTCACCGAGCGCAACGCCAACTGCCATCACTCTGCTCACCAGCGATGTGGTCGGGAAAAACGTCTACGAGATTTCGTCTCAGTTAATTGGCATGGGCCTCAAGGTCCTAACCGTCGCCGGTGACTTCGTGGATGCAAGCGACACCAGATTAATGACGGTTTACTCGGCCAGCCCGCTGGGGACCCTGCAGCCCGGGTCGACCATCACGCTTACTTATTACGTGCAACAAACAGACAACACCATTCCAAGCCCAGCGCCGACGGACTAGACAAAAACTAGACTTGTTGGCGGGGGAAATTTAGTTCGGAGCAGCATTGAGCGACAACCAGCGAATCATCGCAGGCCGTTACCAGTTGGGAAACCTGATTGGTCGCGGTGGCATGGCCGACGTCTATGAGGGCACAGACACTCGACTCGGTCGCGTCGTCGCAATCAAGCTGCTGAAGGCCGATTTGGCCAACGATCCAAACTTCGAAGCCCGCTTCCGCCAGGAGGCCCAGGCCTCCGCTCGCATGGCTCACCCAACCATCGTCCGAATCTATGACGCGGGCGAGGAAGAGTCTCTGGACATTCACGGCAACCAGATTCGCCGTCCCTACATCGTCATGGAATACGTCAAGGGCTCGGTGCTGCGCGACCTGCTGCACCACCGTCGCCTGACCATCGAAGAGGCAGTCGACTACGCCGATGGCGTGCTTACCGCCCTCAGTGTTTCGCACGGTGCCGGAATCATCCACCGAGACATCAAGAGCGCGAACATCATGATTACCGACACCGGTGCGGTGAAGGTCATGGACTTCGGTATTGCCCGCGCGGTTTCGGAGAGCGCCAACACCCAGGCCTATTCGGTCGGTATCGTCGGTACCGCGCAGTACTTCAGCCCGGAGCAGGCACGCGGCGAGCACGTCGACGCCCGCACCGACCTCTACTCCACCGGTGTTCTGCTTTACGAAATGCTGGCCGGTCGCCCTCCATTCAAGGGTGAGACCGCGGTTTCAGTTGCCTACCAGCACGTCTCCGAGGCGGTCACCCCGCCTTCGGTTCACAACCCGATGGTGGCACCCGAGCTGGACGCGGTGGTTATTCAGGCAATGGCCAAGGATCGCAACGACCGTTTCCAGACCGCAGATGAATTCCGCGAGCACCTGGCCGCCGCCGTCATCGCGATGAAGTCTCACCAGACCTTCACCGGTTCCTTGCCTCTGGTCAACGAGCCCGAAGCTGCCGCAGCCCCGGTTCAGGCACCGCAGGACCTTGGCGCCACTACCGTTATGCCGGCCAGCGAGGCTGCCCCAGCCACCGAAGAACTGAGCGACTTCGACCGCCTACTGCGGGGCGAAGACCTGAGTGCAGACCAAGCCAGCACCGAGCCAGACGCTAATGCCGCTGGTGACGCTCAGGCGGTAGCCGGAGCAAACTCAAACTACGAGTACGTGGTGGACACCCCATTCGGGGCGAACCCAGCTACCAACCCACAGCCGGTAGTGCCATCGGCACCGCCCGTTGAATATGACCGCGCCGAGACTGCGCTAATCACCAACCCGTTCGAAGCCCTGGGTCTCGACGTTCCGGCGGTGACCACCAGCAGCACCATCATCGACACCAATACAGCTGCCACCAAGTTGCGTCGCCAGCGTGCCGGTGCACCATCGCCTCGCCTGCTCTGGGGCGTCGGTACCGGCCTCGGTGTTGTCATCGTCGGCCTGATTGTCTGGTTCATCGCCCTCGGTGGACTACCCAGTTTCGTCATCAACCCGACCACCGGCGGCGGCGTCTCGGTGCCTAATGTGGTAGGCCAGACCTACGCCCAGGGAGAGGCTGCGCTAACCGATGCGCACCTACTGGTGACCAAGAGCTACCAGCAGAGCGACACCGTGCCGGTGGACAGCATCATCAGCACCGATCCCCCCGCAGGCACCAAGGTGGGCGAGAGCCAGCTGGTGACCGTCTACGTCTCCTCCGGCAAGGGGCAGGTTCAGGTTCCAGATTTGACCAACCTCACCGAGGACGCGGCAACGACTGCCCTCACCAACGCGAAACTGGCGCTGGGCACCATCAACCCGGTCAATTCGGCCACCGTGCCGCAGGGCCAGATCGTGAGCTCGGACCCTGGTAAAGGCCAGATGATTGCGGCTGGAACCGCAATCAACCTGAACGTCTCCAACGGCCAGGTCAATGTGCCAAATGTCGTGAACCTCGATGTCACTAGCGCACAGCAGCGACTGTCGGCACCGGACGTGGGTCTAATCGTTCAGGTTCAGAGTGCTACTCCATGTACCAACGGCGCGAACGGAACCATCGTGCTGAGCCAGTCGATCGTTCCGGGTCTAACCCCTCAGGGTTCGACCATCGTGCTGACGGTGGGCTGTAACTAGCCGCACTAACTAGCTTCAAAAAAGCGAAAAGCGCCGGTGCAAGCCGGCGCTTTTTGTACTTCTTAGAGTCGAACCAGCGGGCTCAGGCTCTTGGCCCTTTCGGCGGCACCATGTAGGCCCACGCTCTCCAGCCAGTTTCCAAGCATCTGATAACCACCCTGAGTGAGCACGCTCTCTGGGTGGAACTGCACACCGTAGATTGGCAAAGACCGGTGCTGGATTCCCATAATTACCCCACCGAGAGTCTTTGTGCCATCGGCCGCGGTGCCAGCAACGGTCCGACTGGTAACCACTAAATCTTCCGGGACGGTGGCGGCGACCACCGCAAGCGAGTGGTAGCGAGTTGCG
>JBEGRP010000141.1:0-3276 GCA_041180345.1 Actinomycetota bacterium
CCGACTTCCTTGGAAGCGCGCAGGCGGCGCTCACCCATGATCAACTCGTAGCGGCGTTCGCCGTTCTCATCCGGAAGCGGACGCACGACGATTGGCTGCAGTACGCCCAGTTCACGAATCGAGTGCACCAGCTCGGCAAATGCCTCCGGCTCGAAGACCGCACGTGGCTGCCACGGGTTTGGAACGATGGAGTTGACGTCAACGTGCCCAAAACGGGCTCCAGGGACCGCTACGAGGTCATTCTGGTTGTCCTGAGCCACATTGTCGGTGGTGTCCTGGAAGAAGACGTCCATCGGACGCTCGCCCGGAATGTCGCTGGTTGGAATCAGTGCGCCGATTCCGCGGCCGAGGCCGCCCTTCTTCTCTGCCATTTAGGCTCCTCGATTGGCTAGTTCGATCGCGGCCTCAAGATAGGCCAGTGATCCGGTGGAACTCTTGTCGTACGTGATTACAGGCTGCTGGTAACTCGGTGCTTCGGAAACCCTCACCGAGCGCGGAATTACGGACTGCAGCGCTTGCTGGGGGAAGTGCTCGCGGACGTCCGCCGCCACCTGTGCGGAGAGGTTGGTGCGGGAGTCGTACATGGTCAGCAGGATGGTGCTGAGCTTGAGATTGGAGTTGAGGTGCTTCTGGATCAGCTGGATGTTGCGAATCAGCTGGCTCAGGCCCTCCAGGGCGTAATACTCGCACTGGATTGGTATCAGAACCTCGTTGGCAGCGGTGAAGGCGTTGATGGTGAGTACGCCGAGGCTAGGCGGGCAGTCGATGAAGATGAAGTCCGGCTTTACCTTGGTCTCGGCCATGAACTGGTTGATGGCATCGCGCAGGCGGAGGTTGCGCTCGCCTTCGCCAAATCCGGTGATCAGTTCCAGCTCGGCACCGGCCAAGTCGATTGAAGCGGGGACGCAGTAGAGGTGATCCAGCACCGGGCTCTTGGCGATAACGCTGAGAAGCGAAGCACCCTCGGTGAGGACTTCGTAGATTCCCTTGACGCCGGAGTGGTGGTCTACGCCCAGAGCCGTGGAGGCATTTCCCTGCGGGTCGAGGTCAATCACCAGCACGTTGAGTCCCTTGTAGGCCAGTGAGGCAGCCAGATTAACTGCGGTGGTGGTCTTACCAACCCCGCCCTTCTGGTTGCTGATGGTGAAGATGCGGGTGCTGGCTGGACGCTTGATTTCGGCGGCATTGATTGCACCGAGGCGGCGAGAGTTTGTGGCTATCTCGCGGGCCAGGGGAGTGTCGTCGAATGCGCTCATATTTTCAAATTGTTTCACGTGAAACCTTCGGGCTAGTTGCCCGAGGAAATGTGGGTGACGGTTGCCAGCTTCTGATCCGCCGAACCATCGGGGTTCAGCCGCGAGGCCATCCATCCGGTAGGAGTCGCGCTGGTTTCTGCCCGTCCATTTGGATAACCGAGGCCCGAAACCACGCTAGCCGCGGTAGTTACGCCCTTTTCGGCGGGAATTTGCTGATCCAGCGACACTTTAACTCCTGTCTTGTGCTGTTAGTTAAGCCTAGTGACAACGACCAGGGTCGGCTCGGCCAGGTGCTGCTTTCCGGTGAGAACAATGTCGAAACCCGCAATCTTGAGCTTTTTGCGGAGGACCTCGGAGTCATTGATCTCGTCCTGGGCCTTGCTGCCCTTGAGAGCCAGTACGCGGCCGCCGGCCTGTAGCAGCGGGACGGTGAGGCGCAAGAGCTTTGGCAGAGCGGACACCGCGCGGGCGGTCACGACGCTGAACTTGGCGTCTTTTACCTCTTCGGCTCTGGCCCGAAGCACAGTCACATTGGTCAGCCCCAGCTCGTCAACCTGCTTCTGCAGCCACGCCGAGCGACGCTCCATCGGTTCAATCAGAGTGAAGTGCACATCGGGGCGAGCTATGGCCATCGGGATACCTGGCAACCCTGCGCCCGAACCGACGTCGGCAACCGTGTCGCCGGCGACCAAGAGTTCACTCACTACTGCCGAGTTCAAGATGTGTCTCGTCCAGAGCTTGGGCATCTCTCGGGGACCGAGGAGGCCCAGCAGATCCGCGTCCAGCACCAGATTGGTGGCGTAATCGCGCGCCTGGCCGATTCCAGCGCCGAATACCTGCTCGGCCACCGCCGGTTCAAGCTCTAGTTCGTAACTCTCAGACATTCCAACCTCAATGTTTCACGTGAAACATACCTGCATAAACCAAACCCCCGCAAATGTTTCACGTGAAACATTGATGCGGGGGAGGGTTCAAACTAGGCGTGCTTGATGACGATGTGGCGATCCTTGCCCTCGCCCTCGGACTCCGATACGAAGCCGGCGGCGGCAATCAGGTCGTGGGCCAGCTTGCGCTCGTAGCTAGACATCGGCTTCAGGTGAACGTTTTCGCCGCTCTCCTTGGCCTTGGCAATCTGCTTCTCCACGATACGCGCCAGGCCAGCGGCCTTGGCGTCACGCGAACCACCGATGTCCAAAATCAGGCGGCTAAAGGTGCTGGTCTTTGCCTGAACTGCCAGACGGGCCAGCTCCTGCAGCGCCTCAACGGTGTCAGGGTTCGACAGCAAACGCAGGTTGCTTTCGCCTTCTGCGGTCACTTCCAGGTAGGCGCGGCCCTGACGCACATCGATGTCGATGTCTCCGTCCAGATCGTAGATGTCCAGCAGCTCTTCGATGTAGTCGGCGGCAATGTCGCCTTCTTCTTCCAGGCGCTTAACTTCGTTCTGCTCTGCCTCTGGTGCAAGTTCTTGTTCGGTCATCTTGGATTACCTCTTATGTGAATGAAAACAAAGGAGTTCCGCGGTGCGGCGCTCGTGGTGCTACTTGGTTTGCTTCTTGGCTCGGGTCTTGCCGACCGGCTGCTGACGCTGGGTGGTCTTTGGTTCCTCCGCAGGGGCCTCAACAGCTGGGGTAGCGGCTGCCGATCCCTTGCCGCGCTTGGCCAAGCGGGCCTCACGCTCGTGGTGAGCCTTGGATCCAGGGGTAGGCATGTTGCGGATAACCACAAACTGCTGACCCATGGTCCAGAAGTTTGAGACCAGCCAGTAGGTCATAACGCCTAGTGGGAAGGCAACACCCGAGACCGCGAAGATCACCGGGAAGATGTACATCATGATCTTCTGGGTCTGCATGTACTGGCTGTTGTTGACGTCTGGGTTGGTGTTCTTGGCCAGAATCTGACGCTGAGTGATGAACTGCGAAGCGGTCATCAGCACAATCATGACTGCGGCAACGATCTTGGTGGCCATGTTGTCGGTAGACATGAAGGTGTCCGAGAGGTGCGCACCGAAGACATCGGAGGT
>JBEGRP010000142.1:0-3263 GCA_041180345.1 Actinomycetota bacterium
TTCAACGGCTTCGTCAAATCAGCGACCCTTCCGATTGCAGCGATTGCGTTCACCGGATTGGCCTCGCTCACCCAGCAGATTCGCGGAGCGGTGAAAGACACCTTGCAAAACGACTACGTTCGCACCCTCCGCACCAGCGGTCTCAGCTTCCGTCGCGTCATTCTGAAGCACGTACTTAGAAACTCGGCAGGCCCAGCGCTCTCGGTTCTCGGTCTCCAATTCGTCGGAATGCTCGGTGGCATCGTCATCATCGAACAGATCTTCTCCATTCCGGGCCTCGGTTCGTTCTCGGTGCAGGCAACCGGATTGAAGGACATCCCAGCCGTCATGGGCGTGGTGACCACGATGGCGCTGATTGTTATCACCGTGAACTTCGTTATCGACTTGCTGTCCGCAGCTCTGAACCCAAAGGTGCGCCTAGCATGACCACGAATCTGATTACGATGCTGCAGGACCCCAATCAAAAGGATCGCAACCTGTTCTACAAGGTGATTACCAATCCAGTTGGCGCCTTCTCGACCATCATGGTGACGCTGTTCACTTTGGTGGCGGTATTTGCGCGCTTCCTGATGCCCTACGACCCAAACGTGTCGGATTACAACGCGCTGAGCCTGGATCCAAGTCCAGCTCACATAATGGGCACCGATGACCTGGGTCACGACATCTTCAGCCGAATGATTCTGGGCACCCAGTTCACCCTCAGCGGCGCTCTCCTCTGCGTCTCCATCGCACTGCTCTTGGGTTGCACCCTGGGTCTGCTTGCTGGCTATTTTGGTGGTCTCTGGGACAGCATCGGCAACTGGCTGAGCAACATTCTGCAGGCGCTTCCGGGTCTCGTGGTTCTGCTGGCAGCCGCGGCGGTTCTGGGCAACAACCTGTATCTGGCGATGTCCATCTACGGCCTCTTACTCTCGCCGGCTTTCTTCCGTCTGATGTTCGTCACCGTGCGCGGTGTCCGCAACGAGCTTTACGTTGATGCCGCTCGAGTATCGGGTTTGAGTGACTTTGCGATCATCACCCGTCACGTACTGGGTGTTGTGCGTGCTCCGATCATTATCCAGAGCGGAATCGTAGCTTCCATCTCGATCTCGATTCAGTCAGGCCTTCAGTTCCTGGGCTTCGGTTCTACCGACACAATCTCCTGGGGTTCGTTGCTGATGGACGGTTTCGCCAACATCTGGAACCACCCGGTTCGCCTGATTTGGCCATCCGTTGGCCTTGCACTCTTGCTGGTTTCGATCGTGCTGTTTGCAACCACCCTCCGCGATGAGCTGGAGCGTTCGGGCACTCGAGTTCGCAAGAGCACGAAGAAGAGTTTGGTCGCTCACCGTCGCGCCGAGGCCAGCGAAGCTCCAATTATTCACACCGAGGCGGACCGCAACGGCGAAGAAATTCTGTCGATCAAGAACCTGGAAATCGGGTATCTTCAGGGCCAAGGCAACTACAAGGTTGTGGTTCACGACGCCAACCTCAGCATCAATAAAGGCGAGGTTGTTGGTCTGGTGGGCGAGTCCGGCTCGGGTAAGACCCAGACCGCACTCGCACTCCTTGGGTTGCTGCCGCAGGGCGGCACCATTCTCGGTGGCACCATCGAGTTCGACGGTAAGGACCTTGCCAAGATCTCCAGCAAGGAGTTCGATGGACTTCGCGGCCGCCGAATCAGTTACATTCCCCAGGAGCCGATGAGCAACCTGGACCCGTCATTCACCATTGGGTCGCAGATGGTCGAACCGCTTCGCGTGGTCATGAAACTGGGCAAGGTTGAGGCGAAAGCCCGTGCCCTCGAGCTCTTGGCGATGGTGGGTTTGCCTAATCCGGAGAAGACCTTCCGCTCCTACCCGCACGAGATTTCTGGTGGTCAGGCGCAGCGCGTTCTGATCGCGAAGGCTCTCTCCTGCGGTCCGGAGTTGATCATCGCCGATGAGCCAACCACCGCACTAGATGTGACCATCCAGGCGGAAATCCTGGACGTCTTGAGGGACCTTCAGCAGCGCACCGGAGTAGCGATTCTGCTGGTTACCCACAACTTCGGTGTTGTTGCCGACCTCTGCGATCGAGTTGCGGTTATGCAGCACGGACGCGTTATCGAGTCGGGTGGTATCTACGACATCTTTGACAACGCTAAGCACAGCTACACCCGCGAACTGCTCGGTGCGATCCTGGACGAAAACGGTCCGGCCCGAGAGGCATACGAACTAGAAGTAAAGGCCGGTAACTAATGACCGAGAAACTTTTGGATGTTAGGAACCTGGAAGTTACCTACCACGGCAAAAAGCTGGGCCGCCAGGGATTCAAGGCGCTGAAAGGCGTTTCGTTGGACATCCGTCCGGGCGAAACCGTTGGACTGGTTGGAGAATCGGGTTGCGGCAAGACCACACTCGGACGCGCCATCCTGGGCCTAGCCCCAGTCACCGGCGGAGAGCTGACTTTCGAAGGCAAAGACATCGCACATGCGAACCGGGCTCAGCGCAAGGAAATCGCGCGCGACATGCAGGTGGTCTTTCAAGACCCCTTCACCTCGCTCAACCCATCGATGTCGATCGAGCAGATCCTGTCAGAGCCACTTCGCGCTCAGGGCGTAGCCGCCAGCGAGGCATCGCGTCGGGTTCGCGAACTTCTTGACGCGGTAGCGTTGCCCGCCGATGCCGGACAGCGTCGAGCCAAGGAGTTCAGTGGCGGTCAGCGTCAGCGTATCGCCATTGCACGCGCGTTGGCTCTCAACCCAAAGCTGATCGTGGCGGACGAGCCAGTTTCAGCGCTGGACCTTTCGACCTCGGCCAGGGTCCTGGATCTCTTCCTAGAGATTCAGAAGCGAACCGGTGTTGCCTACCTCTTCATCAGCCACGATCTTGCAGTGGTGCGTCACGTTTCCCACCGAGTAGCCGTCATGTACGGCGGCGAGATTGTGGAGTGGGGTAATGGCGATCAGGTGACCTCCAAACCACAGCACGACTATTCCAAGCGCTTGATGATGGCCTCGCCGGTTCCTCACCCTCGCTTGCAGGCAGAGCGTCGCCGTCAGCGAGCAGAACTCTTGGCGCAGCAGGCACAGGAAGCGAGTTTGGTCCGATGAGCAGTTTCGGCAAAGACTTCATCTGGGGTGCGGCTACCGCCGCTTACCAGATCGAAGGCGCGCACGACCTCGACGGTCGTGGCTCCAGTATTTGGGACACCTTCAGTCGCATCCCCGGAAAGGTAGCTAACGGCGACACCGGTGACGTAGCTTGCGATTTCTACCACCTGTATCCACAGGACATAGCGAT
>JBEGRP010000143.1:0-3255 GCA_041180345.1 Actinomycetota bacterium
AAAGCTTCCGTTCATCGATACCGACGCCGTCGTGGTCGCCGAACACGGTGAGATCAGCAACATCTTTGACACCGAGGGAGAGGGCGCCTTCCGTCGCTACGAGGAAGACGCCATGGCTCATGCCATTTCTGCACCGGCAGTGGTCGCCACCGGGGGAGGAGCTGTGCTTTCCGCCCTGACGCAGGAGCGCCTCCGCGACCAGGCGACGGTCATCTACCTGAGTACCGATGGCAGGCATATCAAGAGCCGGTTGGTCGGAGGCAAGCGACCGTTGGTGAAGAACGGTTTCGAAGACTGGACCCGCATCTACGAGGAACGCAAGCCCGTCTACAACGCGGTGGCAGACTTCACAATCAACACTTCTGGCAAGTCGCTCGCGGCTACGATTGCCGAGATTAAAAGCAAGTTAGGTTTGGAATGAGTGACGTTACCCGGATCACGGTTAGTGGCGACAGCCCATACGACGTGCTAGTCGGACGAGCCCTGCTGGGTGAGGTTGGAACCGCCCTAGGCGGCGCGGTGAAGAAGGTCCTAGTGATCCACCCAGAGGCGCTGAGTGTCAGCGCCGAGGCGCTCCGTGAAACCCTGACCGCCGCCGGATACGAAACTCTGCTTGCCGGTGTGCCAAACAGTGAAGACGCCAAACGCGTCGAGGTTGCGGCTTTCTGCTGGGGGATTTTGGGTAGAGCGGACTTTACGCGCAGTGACGCCGTGATTGGATTTGGCGGCGGTTCCACGACAGACCTGGCCGGCTTTGTCGCCGCCACCTGGCTTCGCGGAGTCAAGCTGATCCAAATCCCCACCACGCTGTTGGGCATGGTGGACGCCTCGGTTGGCGGCAAGACTGGCATAAACACCCAAGAGGGTAAGAACCTGGTCGGCGCCTTTTACGCACCGGCCGCTGTGATCTGCGACCTCGACACTCTCGCAACCTTGCCGCGAAATGAGATAGTGGCTGGGTTTGGCGAGGTTGCCAAGTACGGCTTCATTCAGGACATCAGGATCCTGGAAATAATCGAGGCGGACGTAGAGCGTGCGGTCGATCCAGCCACCGATGAGTTCCGCGAACTGATCGAGCGTTCGATCGCTATTAAGGCTCGGGTGGTCGGATCCGACTTCAAGGAAGCTGGCCTTCGTGAAATCCTCAACTACGGCCACACCCTCGGGCACGCCATAGAGCACGCAGAGAAGTACCGCTGGCGCCACGGCGCTGCCATTGCGATCGGAATGGTCTTTGTTGCAGAGCTCGCGCGCCTAGCGGGCCGACTGAGTGACGCCGACGTCGAGCGGCACCGCAGTGTCTTCAAGTTGCTTGGATTGCCGACCACGTATCGCGCGGACCGCTGGGAGCAATTGCTGGCGACAATGCAGCGTGACAAGAAGAGCCGCGCCGGAAACCTTCGCTTCGTCGTACTCGATGCAATCGGCAAGCCTACGGTGATGACCGCTCCAGCGCCGGAGTTACTCCACGCCAGCTACATGGAGATTTGCGAGTAACCTTTTCTCATGTCTCTCGTCTTCATTCTCAGTGGTCCAAATCTCGGTCGTCTAGGCTCTCGCGAGCCTGACATCTACGGTTCGACCGACTACGCCGGCCTAGAGGCCAAATGCAAGGAACAGGCCCACACTCTGGGTCTTATTCCAGAGGTCCGCCAGACCGACAGCGAGGGCGAATTGATCAGTTGGCTGCACGAAGCCGTTGATCGCGGTGCCGACGTGGTTTTGAACCCGGCCGCATTCACCCACTACTCGTATGCAGTTCGTGATGCAGCAGTGCAGGTCACCAAAGCGGGAAACCGCCTCATCGAGGTTCACCTGTCCAACCCTCACACCCGCGAGGAGTTCCGACACAAGAGCGTCATCACCGAGGTCGCAACCGGTGTGATCGCTGGCTTTGGGGTTGATTCGTACCTCCTAGCGATTACTCAATTGGCACGCTAAACTGGTCTTCAGCTGGCTCTTGCCAGATTTTTTATGCCCCGAAGGTTTTCGGCGGCAAACTTCAATGGAATGAGTGAGTATCACCATGGCAACTTCAAACGACCTCAAGAACGGTATGGTTCTGAACATCGACGGCCAGCTCTGGACTGTCGTTGAGTTCCAGCACGTGAAGCCAGGTAAGGGTCCGGCTTTCGTTCGCACCAAGCTGAAGAACGTTATGTCGGGCAAGGTAGTCGACAAGACCTTCAACGCAGGCGTAAAGGTCGAGACCGCTTCGGTTGACAAGCGCGAGATGCAATTCCTGTACAACGATGGCGAAGGCTTCGTGTTCATGGACCTAGACACCTACGACCAGATGACTCTGTCGGCGGCTACCGTGGGCGACGCCGCAGACTTCATGCTTGAGAACCAGAACGCAATCGTTGCCTTGAACGAGGGAGAGGCTCTGTACGTCGAGCTTCCAGCCTCGGTGGTTCTGGAAATCACCTTCACCGAGCCAGGCCTTCAGGGAGACCGCTCGACCGGTGGAACCAAGCCTGCAACCCTCGAGACCGGCCGCACCATCCAGGTGCCACTGTTCGTTGAGCAGGGCACCAAGGTCAAGGTAGACACCCGCACCGGTGACTACCTGGGCCGTCTGTAAGCCGTAACCCGCCTTGAGCGCGCGCACCAAGGCTCGAAAACGAGCCGTAGACGCCATCTTCGCATCCGATCTCCGCAAGGAAGATCCGGGTGTGCTACTTGGCGCAACCTATCGACAGGTTGAGGATCGTCAAAACCAGGACGAGATTTTCCACTACGCCCAGCTCATCGTGGACGGCGTGGTAGACAACTTCGAGGAAATCGACGACCTAATCGAAACCTATTCCAACGACTGGACGCTGGACCGCATGCCGGCACTTGATCGCGCCATCCTGCGCTGTGCGCTTTGGGAAATTCTCTACAACCCGGAAGTTCCAAACGGAGTAGCGATCAACGAGGCAGTTGAAATTGCCAAGGAATTCTCGACCGATGATTCTGGAAGCTTCATCAACGGAGTTCTGAGCAAAATCGCCAGCACCCGCCAAGCCAAATAGAGCATGAATCCAAGTGAAACCCGGTGATATTTATCACCGGGTTTCCCATTTTTGGCTGCTAAGATTTAGAGAAATAAATCCTTTAACTTTCGTCCTGTGAGGCGGAAAAGGAGTGAAAATGCCTTCGCGCACAGTGCTAACCGGTGGAGACATCGATCGGGCGATAACTCGCATTGCACATGAAATCGTGGAATCTAACCACGGCACAAATCATCTCATCCTTTTGGGCATACCAACT
>JBEGRP010000144.1:0-3253 GCA_041180345.1 Actinomycetota bacterium
GACCGCTACATCACCGGACGCCAGCTGCCGGACAAGGCAATCGACCTGGTGGATGAAGCCGCCAGTCGCTTGCGCATGGAGATTGACTCGGCTCCGGTCGAGATTGACGAACTACGTCGCTCGGTGGACCGCTTGAAGCTGGAGGAACTTGCTCTGGCCAAGGAGAAGGATGCCGCCAGCAAGGAGCGCTTGGAAAAGCTGCGCGAAGACCTGAAGACCAAGTCGGCTGCCCTGAAGGAGCTGGCCGATCGCTGGGAGAAGGAGCGCGCCGAGCTAAACCGCGTCGGTGAACTAAAGACCAAGCTGGATCAGCTGCGCATCGATAGCGATCGTGCCCAGCGTGAAGGCAACTTGGAGAAGGCCTCGCGTCTGCTTTACGCCGAGATCCCGGCACTGGAAAAACAACTTGCCGTGGCCGAGGGTCTGGAAGGCTCCGCCACCGAGCGAATGGTGAACGAATCGGTCACCGAGGAGGACATCGCCGCCGTGGTAGCCGCCTGGACCGGCATCCCAACCGGTCGCCTGTTGGCCGGCGAATCACAAAAGCTGCTGCACCTTGAAGCCGAACTTGGCAAACGCCTGATCGGCCAGAAGCGTGCGGTTAAGAGTGTCTCGGATGCGGTTCGCCGCACCAAGGCCGGCATCGCCGATCCTGGTCGCCCGACCGGCTCATTCCTCTTCCTGGGACCGACCGGTGTGGGCAAGACCGAGCTGGCAAAGAGCCTGGCCGAGTTCCTCTTCGACGACGAAAAAGCAATGGTTCGCATCGACATGAGCGAGTATGGCGAGAAGCACTCCGTGTCGCGTCTGGTGGGGGCTCCCCCGGGATACATCGGTTACGAGCAGGGCGGTCAGTTGACCGAGGCCGTGCGTCGTCGCCCTTACTCGGTGGTGCTTCTAGACGAAGTTGAGAAGGCCCACCCCGAGGTCTTCGATGTGCTACTGCAGGTTCTGGATGACGGGCGCCTGACCGATGGCCAGGGCCGAACCGTCGACTTCAAGAACGTGATTCTGATTCTGACCAGCAATCTGGGTAGCCAGTTCTTGGTTGACCCCGAGCTGAACGACGCCCAGAAACATGAGGGTGTGCTTGCCACCGTGCGAGCCGCATTCAAGCCGGAGTTCCTCAACCGTCTGGACGACATTGTGATCTTCAGCGCGCTTTCGATTGCCGAGCTGGGTCAGATCGTGGAGCTCAACATCGAGCGCCTATCCACCCGTCTGGCCGAGCGTCGCCTGCAGCTGGCCGTGACCCCGGCCGCCCGCAGTTGGTTGGCCGAACACGGTTACGATCCAACTTATGGAGCCCGTCCGCTGCGTCGCCTGATGCAGAAGCAGATCGACGACCAGTTGGCCAGTCTGATTCTGGCCGGCACCATCAGCGACGGCACCGCGGTCCTGGTCGACGTCGCCGCTGACGGAACAGGACTGAGCGTCTCCTCAGGAGGAGAAATCCTCTCCACCTCGCTGGGCGATTTGGACGTGGACCTGGAACAGTTCAATGGCTAAAGGCACCGAGGGGTTGACCGCGGAGGGGGCGAAGCAGGCGCTCGCCACCTTCGCCAACCCCGGCCGCTCTCGCGACCTCGGTTGGTTCTTCAAGACCGGTCCCGGTGAATACGCCGAGGGCGACGAGTTCATCGGTGCCAGGGTGCCGGAGGTTCGCTCGGTGGCGGCGGAGTTCGCTGCATTGCCCCTTGCTGCGGTCATCGAGTTGGCTCACTCCCCAATCCACGAGGAGCGACTGCTCGCCGACATCCTGCTTGTGAACAGGTACCGGAAGGCAAAGACCGATGATGCGCGGGCCGAAGTCTTCGACCTCTGGCTGAAGCTGGCCTACGAGAACTGCTGGAACAACTGGGACTTGGTCGACACGGCATACACACTCGGTGACTGGCTGATTCGGCACCCGGATAATCAGTTGCTGGTGTCGTTGGCCGAGTCCTCGGTGCTTTGGGAACGCCGCATGGCGATCATTCTGACTTTTGCACAGATCAAGATTGGCAAGTTCGACGAAGCCTTTCAGATGGCCAGGCTGCTGCACCGAGACCAACACGATTTGATTCACAAGGCGGTGGGTTGGATGCTGCGTGAAATCGGCAAGGTCGAGGACGACGCGCTTCGGGCTTATCTGGACGAGACCGCCGACACTATGCCTCGAACAATGCTGCGCTATGCCATTGAGAAGCAGCCCGAGGCGCTGCGCCAGCATTACCTGGGATTGGCACGCGCCAAGAACACCCGCTAAACTTATCTGGCAACCAGGAGACGTCGCATAGCCCGGTCGAGTGCGCCTCACTGCTAATGAGGTAAGGACTAAAAATCCTTCGGAGGTTCAAATCCTCTCGTCTCCGCAAACAAAATCCTCACCCTTTCGGGTGGGGATTTTTTGTTTGCTGGGAAGTTATCTTGCGGTTTGGGTCTTTGGAAGAGTGGCCAGTCAATGGAAGACGCATGAAGATCACTCTCGAGATACCTACTCGACTCACCGTTGAGGAAGCCTGGCGCACCTTGACAAATTGGAGCGCCCACGGCGAGTGGATTCCACTCACCAAGATGATTATTGTTCAGGCCGGAGACCAGCCTTCGCTGGGCGACAAGTTCATCGGACGCAGCGGGATATGGCCTTTGGTCTTCGATGATGTGATGACGGTCACCAGGTTTGACCCTCCCGGCGTAAACGGATTTTGCGAGGTGACCAAGAGCGGCAGGCTTGTGAAGGGCAGCGCCTCGTTTACGGTTAGCCAAGCTGGCGCCGGCACTCTCGTCACCTGGGTGGAAGACATTCCGCTGCCCCCGCTGGTGGAAAAGATTCTAGGTGGATTGCTGACCCTTGTTGGCAAATCGGTATTCACCGGTGCCCTCCGTAAGGCCCTCAACAATCAATAGGGAGCTGGTTTTGGTTTTGTGGTCCAGCGGCCTCGGCCAGCAAAGCACCGAGGCCACCTTTGGTTCTAGCTCAGCAGCTTGATGACCTGAATGATCACAAGAATCATTTTGATCACTAACTCAACGAGCCTGAGTACTGTGATTTTCATCACGTCCCCTAACTTCAGTGCGTGAACCTGAAGCGCAGAACCGGACCGGCACCAAACGCTTGAAAAATCAAGAGTTCAGTGGTTTACTCGGAGATGTCATATCTCGGATTTTTTTGGTCCGGTTCTGCGCCTCCAAGCGTAAAGATTGCCCTCGGGTTCCTGCCCGAGGGTTTTTCTTTACACAAGACAAAAACAAAGCCACGCTTTCTGCTTGC
>JBEGRP010000145.1:0-3217 GCA_041180345.1 Actinomycetota bacterium
CGAGCAGGCAGAGATTCTGCAGCTCGCTCGCGAGTTGAAAGCAGCTCCTTATTCGCGCCGTCCATTTGCGGGACCAAAAACCGTAGCCCTGATTTTTGACAAGACCTCCACCCGAACCCGGGTTTCTTTCACCGTAGGTGTTGCAGACCTCGGTGGTAACCCGATGACCATCGATACCGGTGTAAGTCAGATGGGTAAGAAGGAGTCGATCGCAGACACGGCACGTGTGCTCGATCGCCAGGTTGCCACTATTGTTTGGCGCACCTATGCCCATTCGGGTCTCGAGGAAATGGCTGCCCACTCCAACGTGCCGGTAATCAACTCGCTCAGCGATGACTACCACCCCTGCCAGATCCTGGCCGACCTGCTGACAATCCTGGAGCACAAGGGCAGCCTCAAGGGTAAGAAGTTCGCTTACGTCGGAGATGCCAGCAACAACATGGCAAACTCCTACCTGATCGGAATGGCTCTGGCCGGAATGCACGTCGCGGTCGCTGGCCCCAGCGGTTATCTGCCTAACGCTGGTGTTGTTGCCCGCGCCCAGGAAATCGCTGCTGCGCAAGGCGGAAGTGTGTTGGTTACCACCGATGCCACCGAGGCAGTTGCCGGTGCCGATGCTGTCGCGACTGATACCTGGATTTCCATGGGTCAGGAAGATGAAAAGGAACAGCGCATCAAGGACTTCGCTGGTTTCACAGTCGATTCTTCCCTCATGGCCGCAGCTAAGTCGGATGCAATCTTCCTCCACTGTCTGCCTGCATACCGTGGTTACGAGGTTTCGGCCGAGGTTCTAGACGGGGATCAGAGTGTGATCTGGGACGAAGCCGAGAATCGCCTGCATGCCCAGAAAGCTCTTATGACCTGGCTGGCGGAGCAAGCCTAGATCTATGCTCAATCGCAAGTTAGTTGCAGTCAGCGTTTCAGCGCTCCTCACCCTCGGTGCGGGGAATGCTGCGTTTGCGGCCACCCCGGAACCCACACCCGCAACCGGCACTGTCGACATTGACCGCATAGCGGCTAAGACTCAGCGCTTTGCCAACACGCTTATAGGCAAACTTCCCTCGGTGGCCGCCCGCTCGACTGCTGCTCACGGGTACTATCTCCGGATTGTGTCCGTCGACGGCGTGGGCCGCCCGGTGACAAAGGATTACTGGGCCACCCGAATCAACCTCGAGTTTGTCAAGGGTCGAATCTCCAAGGTCAGCGTCGGCTAGCAGCTCTCCGGCAACTCGAAACTAATATTGAAGAAGTCCTGCGGCAATCCGCGGGCCAAGACTTTAGGTCAAGGAAAATCATGTCGCAGCACGCTTCGCAAGCCGGTGCCCTCTGGGGTGGCCGCTTCTCCGGTGGTCCAGCCGATTCGGTGGCAGCCCTCAGTCGTTCGATTCACTTCGACTGGCGTTTGGCAAAGTACGACATCGCCGGCACCAAGGCTCACATTCGTGCGCTGCAGCAGGCTGGCTACCTGACCGTAGGCGAACTCGAGAAGCTGGACCGTGACCTTAGCGAGCTGTGGAATCGAATCCAGCAGGGTTCGTTCGCTGCCAAGGACACCGATGAAGATGTGCACTCGGCTCTCGAGCGCGGCTTGATTGAGATCACCGGCAAGGAACTAGGTGGCAAGGTTCGCGCGGGACGCAGCCGCAACGATCAGATCGCAACCCTCATCCGCACCTATTTACTCGATGAGGCCAACCACCTCGAGCAGCTGGTTGGTGGGCTGATCACGGCCATAGCGGACCGCGCCGAGGAACACCTAGGTGTAGCCATGCCTGGCCGCACTCACTTCCAGCACGCGCAGCCGGTTCTGCTTTCGCACTCGCTGCTGGCTCATGCTTGGCCTCTGCAGCGCGACCTAGAGCGCTTGGATGATTGGCGCAAGCGAGCTTCGCTTTCGCCATACGGCGCCGGTGCGCTGGCCGGAAACACTCTTGGTCTTGATCCAAACCTGGTTGCTCGCGAGCTGGGTCTCGCTGGCCCAACACCAAATTCGATTGATGCCACCGCCAGTCGCGATGTGGTCGCCGAGTTCGGCTTCATCGCCACCATGATTGGCATCAACCTCTCCCGTTTCAGCGAAGAGATCATCGCTTGGGCAACTGCCGAGTTCGGCTACATCAAACTGGCCGATGCCTACAGCACCGGTTCCTCGATCATGCCGCAGAAGAAGAACCCGGACGTAGCCGAGCTGGCTCGAGGTAAGTCGGGCCGAATGATCGGTGACCTGGCAGGCTTGCTGGCAACCCTCAAGGGTCTGCCCCTGGCCTACAACCGAGACCTTCAGGAAGACAAGGAACCGATCTTCGATATGATCGACACCCTGTTCGTCCTGCTCCCTGCCTTCACCGGCATGGTTCAGACCATGACCTTCAACACCGAGCGCCTCGAAGAACTGGCACCAGCTGGATTCTCATTGGCGACCGACGTAGCCGAGTGGTTGGTAAAGCAGAAGGTTGCCTTCCGCGATGCCCACGAGATCACCGGCTCGCTGGTTTCTTACTGCGAGGCTCACGGTCTTGAACTTCACCAAGTTCCTGATGGTGAGATGGCAGCAATCTCACCACACCTGACGCCAGAGGTCCGGGACGTCCTCACCGTTCAGGGTTCGATACGCGCCCGTGCCGGTGCCGGTGGAACCGCGTTGCCTCGTGTCCTCGAACAGCTGACCGCTATCCGAAAGCTGGTTGGCTCCCGTCTGGGCTAACCCCAAGAGTTTTCCTTCTTCCAAGAAAGGCCTCACCATGGCAAACCCGCAGGTGCTAGCCAGTCAGTCCAACGACTCCAGTTTCGGTGACATTTGGGAAGAGCTGCAGTGGCGCGGACTCATCAACCAGTCCACCGATGAGGCCGAACTTCGTGAACTGCTCACGAAGCAATCGATTACTTATTACTGCGGTTTCGATCCAACTGCACCCAGCCTGCACCTCGGCAATCTCGTGCAACTGCTGCTGATGCGTCGCCTCCAGCTGGCTGGTCACAAGCCGCTGGCGATCGTCGGTGGCGCGACTGGGTTGGTTGGCGATCCGCGACCAACCGCCGAGCGCACGATGAACACGAAAGAGACCGTGGCCGAGTGGGTGGAAAAACTAGCCGCCCAGATGGAGCGCTTCCTTTCAGCCGAGGGCTCGAATGCGGTTCGCCTGGTGAACAACCTGGACTGGACTGCCCCGATGTCGGCCATCGACTTCCTTCGCGACATCGGCAAGCACTACCGCGT
>JBEGRP010000146.1:0-3200 GCA_041180345.1 Actinomycetota bacterium
ATGGATGCCAACGGCATCAGCACCA
Source organism: Actinomycetota bacterium (assembly GCA_041180345.1). Taxonomy (GTDB): domain Bacteria; phylum Actinomycetota; class Actinomycetes; order Actinomycetales; family Microbacteriaceae; genus Rhodoluna. The sequence continues at coordinate 26 of JBEGRP010000146.1, forward strand.
GTGACGTTTCCGGAACCGTAGGCGCCAAGCTGAACCAGGAGCGCGCCTCGGTGAACATCTCAAGCTCCATCACCCGCGCCAAAAAGAACTGGGTAAACGCCCTGATGCAGTCGGTGGTTCGCGCCGGCATCGAGGAACCAGTCAGCACCGACCCTAAGACTTCGGTAGGAAACTAAATGCCTTTGACCCCCGCAACCCCGGAAGACATCGCCGAGGTATCGCGCCAGCTTGGCCGCCCGGCCCGCGACATCGTGGCGATTGCCGCGCGCTGCGTCTGTGGCAACCCCACCGTGGTTCAGACCAAGCCGCGCCTGGCCGACGGAACCCCGTTCCCAACCGTCTATTACCTGACCCACCCCGCCGCCACCGCTGCGCTCTCCACGCTGGAGGCCGGGGGATTGATGGTGCAGTACCAGGACCGTCTGGCAGAAGACACCGAGTTCGCCGCCGCCTACCAGGCTGCTCACCAGGCCTACATCGCCGACCGTGATGCAGTTGCTGCCGCTTCTGGCATGGAACCGGTCACCGAGATCTCTGGCATCAGCGCCGGCGGTATGCCTACGCGCGTGAAGTGCCTACACGCACTAGCCGGTCACGCTCTGGCGGCTGGCCCTGGCGTCAACCCGGTGGGTGACCTCGCACTGGAGGCTTGCAGCTGGAAGCCCTCGGTGTGCGCCTGTTCGCACTAAGGGCTTAGCCGGCTTTCGCGAAGGCGGCTGGCGCCGGCAGGATTCCCTGAGTTGAAGGGGCTGTTCCTACGCCGAATAGATATCCCACGTTGGGTAGTGCTGGTTTGGTGACCAAACTGGCGTACTTGTAAATGCCATTTGGCACTACGGCAAGGTTGCGCAGCTTCACCAACTGGACACGCTGATCTGCAGTCAAGGTCTTATTCACTGCCGCGAATCGCGTCGCGTATAGACCCGACATCAGGCCATCCAGTTCTCCGTAGCGCTTTATCTGGGCATAGACCAGGGTCTTGTTGATGGATCCACCGGTTAGCGCCTTGCGAAGCTCCTTGGACACGGTGGTTCGAACCTTTGCGGTCTCGGTGAGCCAGGCCCGCTGGGTATCGATAATGCCGGTGATTTGAGCCCGTTGTGTGGCGTTCAACACATTCAGGAAGGCCTGACCCAGGTCCCCGGTGGTGCTGGTGTCTATGAAGTAATCGGGGTTACCCATGGCGGGGTAGTCCTTCATAAAGAAGCCACCGAAGTAGGTTCCGTGGCGCTCCGGGCAGAAGTACACATCGGCGGTCAGTGAACCCTTGTACCAACTGAAAAGCTCGCTGGCATAGGTCATCACGCCAACGTACTGCGTGTTGGTTAGGCCCTTTTTGATGTCCTGATCCTCGGGAACATCTGGCCAGCTGTTGTAGTTTCCAAACTCCATTTTGGCCAGGTAGGCCTTCTGAGAGTCGGTGAAACTGGTGACAATATTGCCTACGGTAACGGCCCGGTTGTAGCTGAGTGAGGCATCGAGCGAATAGAGGGCGGCGGTGTATTTCTGAACCGCAGACGTGCTCAGCCCCTTTGAAGTGCTGGGTGCCTTGCCCTCGAGGTTTTGCCGGAATGCTGCGATTAGTGCCAGTCGGTTGTAGGCAAAGTTCGAGTAGATCGGCGCCTGTGCCTTGGCAAGGGCCACCAACTGAGCCTTTTGGCTGGAGTTCAGCACCTTGATCACGTTGTTGGCCACCCGCGAAAGAAATGTGGTGTTGTGGCCGTAACCCGCGGAGTCGATGTCGCGCATGTATTGAAAACCGAAGAAGTCCGCCACCTTGCCGGGTGGGAAGAAGGTGTCAGCACCGGCGTTGCCGGTGATGAAGGCTAGGCCGCTGAATGCGATTGTCGACAGCTGGGCGTTGTCGCTCATCGCCTGTTCCAGCGTGTAGTTGCTGGCGTTGTTGACACTCGGTGGCGGCGTGGCGGCCGTAGCCGGCTGGGCCAGAATCAGTGCCCCGGTTGTAGCCAATGCAGCCAGTGTGGTGATCCAGCGGTGAGCGATTTTCGGTTTGTTAGCCATGTCGCCAGAGTATGCCCGATTACGTTAGGGCGCTTGGTTCACAAATAACTCCCAGAAAAGTCACAAATGTTCCGATGAAGAAAGCTGCAAAACGGGTCTACCGTGTGAACATGGCTACCGCATATCAGAACTACCAGCAGCTTCGTCAGACCGGCCAGTTTTCTAGACGCAACATCATCAAGGGCTTGGTGGCGACTGCCATTTTGGCGTACGTGGCACCTGAAACCGCTGCCCGAGCGGCGGTAGTGGCTGCGGCTGCGGGAAGCAACATCATCCTGGGGCGCCCAACGAAGTCCAGTGTTGCAATCAGCTACCTGAGTGCTCAGGATGCTCAGGTTTACATCGAGTATGGCTATGCGGCAAACGCCCTGAAATCCAAGACCAAGGTGTTGGCGGTGAAGGCAGCCGTGCCGTTGGTTGTTGAACTCACCGGGCTCAAGGCTGCAACTCGGGTCTATTACCGACTGCGCCTGGCTGCAACCGGGTCAAAGACCTTCACAACAGGTGCCACGAATAGTTTTGTGACCGCAAGGGCTTCAGGAAGCACCTTCAGCTTTGCCGTTCAGGGTGACTCCCACCCGGAACGCGTGGGCAAGATGTTCAACAGCGATCTTTACTTCCTGACCATGAAGAACATCGCAGGCCAGAAACCTGACTTCTTCGTGATGATGGGGGACGACTTCAGCATCGATGGGTTAATAGAGAAGGGCTCTGCCACTGCGGCTAACGTCGACAAAATTTATGCGACCCAGCGAAACTGGCTCTCGACTCTGGGCACCTCGGTGCCTATCTTCCATTTGAATGGAAATCACGAGCAGGCGGCGGCTTACCTCCTCGATGGCACCGCTACCAGTCCGGCCGTTCTGGCTGGCCAATCGCGCCTGAAGTATTTCCCGCTGCCGGCAACAAATTCCTTCTACTCGGTGGATGAAGAAGACATTCCGGTGGTTGGAAAAGTCCGTGACTACTATTCCTGGACTTGGGGTGACGCGCTGTTTGTGACTCTTGACCCCTACTGGCACTCCAAGAACGCGGTGGACAACGTAGCCGGGCAAAAGCAGGGTGGCGGCAGCAAGACTGGCGATCTCTGGACCATCGGCATCGGCGACACTCAGTATCAATGGCTCAAGCAGACCCTCCTGGGCAGCAAGGC
>JBEGRP010000147.1:0-3190 GCA_041180345.1 Actinomycetota bacterium
TTCGCGCGAGATTGCCCATCGAGCCCGCGCGCTTGTCATCTCGGTGGATTACCGACTCTGCAACAACGGGGTCACCTTTCCTGCACCTCAGGATGACGCAATTGCGGCGATTTCGTGGGTTCAGGCAAATCGTGTCGAACTCGGCGTGGGGGCCGAAGTCTTCACCGGTGGTGCCAGTGCGGGCGGTTGCCTAGCCGGATCCACGGTTCAGATCCTTCGTGACCGAGGCCTAGAGCAGGTGAAGGGTGCCCTTCTGCTTTATCCGGTCTGCCACGCGGAGTTACCGCCATATCATCCTTGGATTCTGGAGCGCATGGCGGAGGTGCCCGAAATCTTGTTATTCGATCGCGGTTGGATGAAAAACCTGAACGAAACCGTGATGGGCAAGACCATTGCCGAGGCAACGGGGCACGACTTCCCGGCCAACGCAGCGGACCTTGCCGGGCTGCCGGACCACCTGATCATCAACAGCGAATACGACAACCTACAGGCCAGCGGTGAGGCGTATGCCGCCGACCTGGGCAGAGCGGGAGTGAGCGTTGAGGGTTACACCGAACTAGGTGCAATGCACGGTCACCTAAACAAGATTCCGGCCGAACTTCCGGGCTGCGACAACACCATCAACCACATGGTGCGCTTCATGAAAAACCACTTAGGCTAAACCCATATCCAGAATCAAGGAAGTCAACATGCCTGTATCGAAACTCTTCGCCGATGGACTGAAATACCTTACGGATGAGTCACTGCCAATAGGCGAACGTTTTGCCAAGTTCAACGCACCGCTGCATGAATACGTCGGACCTGAGGTAATCACCCGCGACGTCAACTTCCGCAGCAACGACCGCTGGACCAAGGGTCGTTGGTACCGCAGCCCTAAGGCAACCGGCCCACAGCCGTTGCTGATCTGGTTCCACGGTGGTGGTTACGAAATGGGCGACTACAACATCATCGAAGGACACGTCTTCTCGCTGGAACTTGCCGACCGCGGTCACATCAATGTTTTCAACTATGACTACACCAAGATTGCTCCGGGCTCCGGGCTGGCTTTCCCGCTGCCATTGGAAGACGGTTACAACGCGCTTCAGTACGTTTTGAAAAACCTGAACCCAGCCGAGGTTGATGTAAACCGAATCTTTGTCGGTGGCATCAGCGCCGGCGGTGCTCTCGCTGCAGTAGTCGCAACCCTGGACCGCAACAGCGGCAACCCGAAGCTAGCTGGCCAACTTCTTAACTGCCCGGTCCTGCACCGAGTCATTCCGGAACCCAGCCAAGAGCTGGCGGAGGACATCAGTCAGTGGCCGTGGATTATCGATAACGAGGAGATTTCTGGCCTCCACAAGAGGCTCACCAGCAACCCAGCGGGATCTCCGGACTGGTGGTGGGCGGGAGACGTTAAGGACTTCAAGGGTCTGCCGGCTACCCAAATCATCAACTGCCAATATGACGGGCTTCGAGCTTCGGGCGAGAAGTATGCCGCGGACCTAGCCGCCGCAGGCATCGACGTAGAGGTTAGCTACCAGCCAGGGGTTCCCCACGCGCACATCAACCGCATCCCGGAAGACTGCCCAGAAGTGGTCGAGACCATGAACAGCATGCTGGAGTGGATCGCGCGTCACTGATTCAGTGCAGCAAATGGATTAAGAAAAGAGTGGGTGCCAACGGCACCCACTCTTTTTGTAATTCTTACTTGGCGTAGTCGCCAACCAGGCGAACTCCGCCACCACGAACGCCCTTGGCCTCATAGGTGTATCCCATGGCATCGAGGTCGCAGGCGGTGGACTCGATGATACCCAGCTGCCAGGTCTTGACGCCGGCTGCGTTCAACTGCGCGGAAATTGCCTCCGCAGCCGAGCCGCGAACCACAACCGCAAATCCAAGTCCGAGGTTCCAGGTGCTCTCCAGCGACTTGAGGTCGTAGCCGCCCCAACCAGCAAGAACCTGGAACATGTCCTGTGGTCGCCAAGTGCTGCGCTCCACGTCCAGAGTCACGTAGTCCGGAAGGATGCGCGAGAGGTTGGCCGCGATTCCACCACCGGTGATGTGGCTCATGGCGTGAACCTGCGAACCCAGTTCGGATTCAAGCAGTTGGTTGAGCACTCGGGTGTAGAGGCGAGTCGGGGTAAGCAGAACCTCACCGAGGCTTACCGAGCCGAACTCAGAAACGGTCTTGGTGTAGTCCAACTTGCTGTCCGCAACGATCTTGCGCACCAGCGAGTAGCCGTTCGAGTGGAAGCCCGATGCCTCGAGTCCCAGAACGACGTCGCCCACCTGTACTCGATCCGACGAGAGCAACTTGGAAGCGTCCACAACACCGGTTGCCGCGCCTGCAACGTCGTACTCATCTGGGTGCAGCAGACCAGGGTGCTCGGCGGTCTCGCCACCGACCAGTGCCACATCAACAGCAGAACAGGCTTCGGCGATGCCACGAACGATGTCAGCGATGCGCTGGGGAACCACCTTGCCGCAGGCGATGTAGTCGGTCATGAAGAGGCTGCGAGCGCCGGTGACCACGATGTCATCCACGACCATGCCCACCAGGTCCTGGCCGATGGTGTCGTGCTTGTCGATTGCCTGCGCAATTGCCACCTTGGTGCCAACACCATCGGTGCTGGTGGCCAGCAGTGGGCGTTCGTAGTCCTTAAGGAACGAGACATCCATCATGCCCGCAAAGCCACCGAGTCCACCGACAACGAGATTGTTGTGCGTGGCCGAAACGGCCTTCTTCATAAGCTCTACGGCCAGGTCTCCGGCCTCGGTGTCGACGCCACTGGCGGCGTAGGCGTTAGTCATTCAGGGTCTCCTGCGACGCGCGAGCGAGCGCATCGGTTTCGCTATCTGGGCCTGGGTTGCAAGCCTCAGGATCGGCATCAATCGAACCGGCAGGGCGTTCCAGCAAGTTCTTGCCCAGGCGGTCTGCGGTTGGCAGTTCGATCGGGTAGGTGCCGGTAAAGCAGGCGGTGCAGAGCTCCGACTCCTTCTGGTGGGTAGCCGAGATCATTCCCTCTTTGGTGAGGTAACCGAGGCTGTCGGCACCGATGCTCTTGCATACGTCTTCTACACCGAGGCCGGTTGCGATTAGCTCGGCTCGGGTGGCGAAGTCGATGCCGTAGAAGCAAGGCCAGGTAATTGGAGGCGACGAGATGCGGATGTGGATCTCGGCCGCACCAGCCTCACGCAGCATCTGCACCAG
>JBEGRP010000148.1:0-3998 GCA_041180345.1 Actinomycetota bacterium
CTTTGGTGCAATCATGGCAGCCAAGGACCTCGGTATGCGCGTACCGGAAGACGTCAGCGTGATTGGCATGGACAACCACGACATGAGCGAATTCTTCGGTCTTACCACCATCAATCAGGATGTCCGCGGCCAGGGTCGCTGGGCAGCAGAACGCTTGCTCTCGGTGCTGGAAGCAACCGATGACGAGACACCGAGCAACGTGGAAGAGAATGCCGAGTGGGGCGTGGAGCTCTTGATCCGCCACTCCACCGCGCGCCCGGCTCCGAGCACTCGGTAAACTTCTGACATGGCTGATTCATCATTCGACATCGTTTCCAAGGTAGACAAGCAAGAGGCTGCAAACGCCCTCACTCAGGCTGAAAAGGAAATCGAGCAGCGGTACGACTTCAAGGGTGTTGGCGCATCGATCGAATGGTCGGGCGAGAAGGTCCTGATGAAGGCGGCTAGCGAAGATCGCGTTAAGGCTGTCCTGGATGTCTTCCAGAGCAAGCTGGTCAAGCGCGGCATCAGCCTCAAGAGCTTGGATGCTGGCAAGCCATACGCATCCGGTAAGGAATACCGCATCGAAGCTAGCCTGAAGCAGGGCATCGAGCAGGACCAGGCGAAGAAGATTTCGAAGATCATTCGCGAAGAGGGCCCGAAGACCGTGAAGGCCATCATTCAGGGTGACGAACTCCGCGTCAGTAGCAAGAGCCGCGACGACCTGCAGGACGTTATCGCTTTGCTGAAGAGCAGCGACCTAGAGATCGACCTGCAGTTCACTAACTACCGCTAGGAATTCTCTTCCTCGGTGATCACCGCGACCGGCGAGGTCACCGGGAATGCATCCACCGGCTTGGTCTCACCGAACTCCGCGCCTGGCTTCAACGTAGCCGAACGCCTCACCACGTAACCCGCGATAACGGCCGCAGCCACGAAAGACATGATCGGCAACCCAAAGACAAATGGGACACCGATACCCTGAGCGACAGCACCCAAAACAACTTTGATTCCAAGGATGATGGTGGAATTCATCAGGCTCATGCGCGACATCGCCTGGGCCGTGGTCATGCCTTCCACCGAGCCTGCGTTACTGAACACGGATGGCACCTGAGGACCAGTTCCCAGACCAGCGGTGACCCAGAAGATGGCCGTTGCCGCCAGGGCTAGAACCGGGCTGATGCCTGCGAGGATAGTTCCCAGCACCACCGCAATCGTCATCGAGATTGCTCCAACTACTGCACCTACCTGGCCGATGCGACTGATGTGGTGGCGCTTTGTCAACCTGCCTATCGACAACCGTCCGACAATCATCGAAGTGACAAAGATTGTGTATGGCAAACCCTGTTGCCCAGCGGCCAGACCCAGAGTCTCCTTTGCGAATACCGCACTCCAGTCCATCATCGCAAGCTCTGGCAGAACACCACAGAACAGCCCGAGGGCAAGAATCACGACGTAGCGCGGGGTTTTGAAAAGAGCCACCGGCTCGGCGCGTTTCTTCTCTTGTTCGTGCCCGTCCTCGGTGGGGCTGAGCATCTGGGCGGTGGCAATCAAACAAATGACCAATCCCAGAACCGAGACACCAGTTAGGTAGGTTGCCAGCGAGAGGATAGGGGCGAAGAATCCGGTCAACAGCGAAGACAACGCGGCACCGATGCTCCAGGCCGCGTGAAAGCGTCCAAGAATGATCTTGCCGATGCGGTTCTGGAATACCACCGAGTGCGAGTTCACGGCGATGTTGAACAGGCCGTAGCAGAAGTTCTGAGCCAAAAGCACCAGGAAAAACAAGCCCGGCTGATTTATAAAGCCGAATGACGCCAGCGAGAGCGCGATCGCCACGAAAGAGATCTGGAGTATTGGGCGGGTGCCAAACCGGTTTATGACGCGGTTGGCAAACAGCAGCGGCGCCATGTTTCCGAGGCCAGCCACACCAATGATTAGGCCCCAGGTTGCGAATGGAACCTCAAGGTTGTCGATTACCTCGGGGATTCGCGGCAACCAGGAAACCGCCATGAAGCCCTGAATGAAGAAGGCTCCGATGAGCCCCACCATCGCTTTGCGAGTCCGCGTTGTGGAAAGCATTGCGGTGGTTAGGGAGCCCATGACCTCTAGCCTACCTTTGTCACCTCGAGCAGGATTGCCTGCTCTGGCTGCAGGATCGGTGGGCGCAGCCCCTGCTTCATCAGGAAGGTTCCGTCGACGGTAACGCCATCCAACCACTGCGGCTCATACTTGCCGGTGCTGATGTAACCGCCGGCAGGCTTGACCAGTTTGACCTGGTACTTGGCGTTGGGTTCCAGGCCACCCAGACGCAGAGCCGGTGGCAGGACGAACTTGCTCATCTTCATGGCGACGTAAGCGAAGAGGGCCTTACCGCCGTCCTGCGCTACCACGCCGTGCGACCAAGAATCGCCATCCACCGAGTCGATGCGCACCACCCGACCGCTGTGCAGCAGGCCGCGGTTTTCCTTGTAGAAGTCGATCCAGCCCTTGAGCTGGGCTCGCTCATCGGCATTGGTCTCGGTGAGGTCCCATTCCAGACCGGCATGACCCCAGAGCGCTGTCAGAGCGCGGAAGGCCACCGAGTGAGTGCGGTGCGTCGAATGCGCCGGCGAAGGACCGATATGGGTGCCGAGCATCTCGGGTGGAATCGCGATTGAGGTGTAACGCTGGATGGTCTGTCGCTCCAGCGCATCGTTGCAGTCACTGGTCCAGAAGCGGTCAGCGTGGTCGATCATGCCCAGGTCAATGCGGCCACCACCGCTGGCGCAGGACTCAATCTCAAGCCCTGGGTGACGCGACTTTAGCTCGTCGAACAGGCGATAGATTGCCAGCGTCTGATTTCGCATCGCGGCCTTGCCAAAGTGGGCAGCATCGGTCAGGGTGCGGTTGTGGTCCCACTTGATGTAGGCGATGTCGTACTCGGTGAGAATTGCATCAACCTGCCCCAGGACGTGCTTATAAGCGCCTTCGTGAGTGAGGTCTAGAACCTGCTGGAACCTGGCCTCGATTGGCACGCGGTTGGCCGTGTGAAGGATCCAGTCCGGGTGTGCCCGGTAGAGGTCGCTGTCGGCATTGACCATCTCCCCCTCAAACCAGAGACCGAATTCCATGCCGTTGGCCTTCACCGCATCAATCAGCGGGGTGAGTCCGTTGGGCCAGACCTCGGGAGCAACGGTCCACGCGGCGAGCGCCGAACCAACCGTCATCAAGCACGAATCGCTCGACGCCGATCTGGCCCGCAACCTCTGCCAAGGCGACCAACTTGTCCAGCTTCTGGTCCATGTACACGGCTTCCCAGACGTTCAGGGTGACAGGTCGTGGGCGGATGTTGGTTGGGTGGTTCTTGCGGGCTCGGACCCACTGGTGGAAGCGGTGGCTGGCGCCATCGGAGCCTGGTAGCTCTCCCCCTTGCCCAGCGTGACTTCGCCAGGCATCAGCAGTTCGCCGGCACCGATTTGGGTGCGACCGACACTTTGACGCTCCAAAACGTGAACGCCTTGACCGCTCCAAGCCAGCGACAGACCCCAGACTTCGCCGTTCTGGAAGTCAGCGTCTGCGGTCATCGCAAACTGCACGATCGTGTAGTCGTGGCCACTTCGGCCTTCGCGACCCTCACGCTGCCAGATGCCGGTCTGAATCTTGGTTCGCTGTGGCTGACGTTCCTTCAACCAACGCCCGGTGAAATCCAGGATGTCAGAGGCGTGATCAGGAAGTGGCAAGAACGCGGTGCTGTTCTCAAGGAAGAAGGTGCCTTCGGCAAGATTGGTTACCGAGTGGTCGACCAGGACCAGTCCGCTTTCGGTCAGCCGGTAAGAGATTGTTACCTCTACACCGAGGTCGGCGTCGCGCGAAACGAACGAAACACCGTTTTCGCTTTCGGTGGCGGACACGAGGGTGAAGAGCTGACTCCAGTCACGCCCATCGCGGTGCCCGAGCAGTGCCGGCCTACCCCAGAAACCGCGAGCGTTCTCGCGCCATGCTCCACCTCGGTGAGCGTGGTCATAGTAGCCGTGTGG
>JBEGRP010000149.1:0-3143 GCA_041180345.1 Actinomycetota bacterium
CAGTTCCTGGTTCACTTGATCCTGCAGATTTTCACTCATGTTGCAATCCTATTCGTACAGCGCTGGCTCGACATCGAGGGCGTATATCGGCAGCTCAGCGTTGTATATGACAGCGCAGGCCGCACGCAGAGAGTCGATGGAGCCCGGATCGCCATCAATCACTCTCACCTTGTTTCCGAGGAGCTCAACGAGGGACTTACCGCACTTATAGCCATGCTTCGTGGCCTTGGGAGCGGGGTAAGCACGAGTGAGATCAGACATGTCGGCCAAAATGTAGACAGGTCGATTTTCGGGCTTCAGTCCAAGCAGTTCCTTACGAGTGGCCACTCCGGTCATAACCACCGCCGAATCAATACCCGCACGATTAGCTCCACTGATGTCAGTGTCAATACGATCACCTACGAAAAGCGCCTTGGTAGCACCGAGTTCGCGCAATGCAGTGTGGAAAATGGCCGGTTCAGGCTTTCCGGCTACAGGTGGAAGTATTCCAACCGCGGTATGTACAGCCGAAACCAACGTTCCGTTACCTGGCGCCATGCCTTTTTCACGTGGAATGGTCCAATCCTGATTGGTTGCAACCCACTTTGCGCCTCGCTGAATAGCGTAGGAAGCCTCAGCCAGATGGTTCCAGGCCACGTCAGGAGCGAATCCTTGAATGACACCGGCCGGTTCGTCATCCGATGACGAAACTAACGCAAATCCCGCGTCGGTGACAGCTTCACGAAGACCGTCACCGCCCACGACGAGGACCTTCGAACCGGCAGGTATTAGCGTTGCCAGCAACTCGACCCCAGCTTGAGCGGATCCGATTACCTGATCCGCAGTGGTTTCAACACCGAAACCGCGTAGCTGTTCAGCAACGGTTTCCGGGCTTCTCGAAGAGTTGTTAGTGACATAACCAACCTTGACGCCATCCCTTTGAAACTGGTTGATCACGGAAGGCGCTGGTTCGATTGCGTTCTTACCTTCGTAGACCACACCGTCAAGATCAGCCAAGAGGGTGTCGTAATGGCCCCAAATACTAGTCGTCACGCTTCTTCTTCCAATCCGGCTTGTCACCAGATGGCCGTTCCGAGCGGCCGCGACCACCGGTTGGGCGATCACCGTCACGCGGATTGCGCTTACGATCGCCAAAATCTAGTTGAGGGGTGTCTCCGGCTGGGCGCGCAGGTCGCTCACGGCCACCATCGCTAGAGTCGCGTCTTGGCCGATCGCTAGAGTCGCGTCTTGGCCTATCCCCGTCACGCCTTGGGCGATCCGAGAAATCACGGCGAGGACGGTCGCCTTCGCGCTGAGGTCTGTCACCGTCTCGACGGGGACGGTCGCCAGACTCCCGTCGAGGACGATCCGAAAAATCGCGGCGAGGACGATCACCGAAGTCACGACGGCCACCGTCGGATTCGCGTCTGCCACCCGCCTCACCGTCGCGCTTTGATTCGTAAGGAGCAGGAATCTCGATTTCCTCGATAATGTCCTGAATCTCAAAAGCTGGCGCATGTTTAGCTGCCAAGGCGGATTCGGCCCTATCAGCCAAGTTGGACCAACGCTTAGCCTCGGCACTCCGCCCGAGAATCTCGAGCGTGTCCGAATAGGCACGGAAGAGCTGTGGAGAGTAGTCAAAGACCTTCTCGGGGTTCAACTCGGCGATCTCCAACTCGGCTAACGCCAGTTGGTTCTCCCCGCGATCTAAGCGCGCGCCACTCATGGCGATGGCCAAGTTAGCTCGCACGCCAGGTTCGAGGCTCTTGGTGTCGACAGAACGACCGAGTTCGAGCGCCTTGTCCGGGCGGCCTAGGCCACGCTCGCAGTCAACCATGATTGGAAGCTGATCGTTGGCGCCGGATATGCGCCGGTAGGCCTGCATCTCTCGCAAAGCGAGCGCAAAATCACCTACCGTGTACGCAGTTAGTGCCAGCGTCTCGCGAACGACGGCAATACGGCCAGCGCGATCAGCAGCTGCAATTGCGTGTTGGTGGGCCAGTTCTGGATCATCGTTGATCAGCAGGTTAACCATGGCCAGATGACGGGCAACTCGTTCGGAATTCTCTGGGCTGAGGGTCTTGAACTGCACTCTAACCAGCAGATCCAAGTCTTTTTCAGTGATTTCCTCAGGAATCATAGGACTCTTGGCGCGGTTCGGGTCACGAACGCGATCTACGCGCTGCTGCCATTCCGGACGCTCGCGGTCGGTGCGACCATCGCCAGCGCGTCCCGGCCGCTCACTGCGCGAACCGCCAAAACGGCGGTCGCCATCACGTGCGGGACGGTCGGCGTCACGTCGTGGACGGTCGCTAAATCGGCGATCGCCGTCACGCGATGGTCGGTCCGAACGGCCATCGCGGCCTCCGGAGCGATCCCGATTACCGTCCTGGCGACGTTCAGCGCTTCCAGAGCCGTCTCGCGAACTGCTGGAATCGTCGTTCGAGCTCTTTTTCCAGGCTGGACGCGCAGAATCGCCGCCCTGGTAGGGGCGTTCTGCTCTTTCGTCGTTGTTCTCAGTCAAGAGATCCTCCTGTAAAAATGCTAGTTAAAAGAAAAATGGCCACCTAAAAAGGTGGCCATTTTCTAATTTAAGTCCGGCGGTGTCCTACTCTCCCACAAGGTCCCCCTTGCAGTACCATCGGCGCAGAAGGTCTTAGCTTCCGGGTTCGGAATGTAACCGGGCGTTTCCCCTTCGCTATGGCCGCCGAAACACTATTGAGTTATGTGAATCGTTGCACTTAGAAAAGTGTTTATTTCGATTCCCGACCATACCTCGGGAACCACATAGTGGACGCAAGCAGAAAAATAATCAAGTAATCGGCTTATTAGTATTGGTCAGCTCCATGAGTCTTTAGTCCTCACTTCCACATCCAACCTATCAACGCAGTAATCTACTGCGAGCCTCTCGACCGAAGTCATGGAAATCTCATCTTGAAGCGAGCTTCCCGCTTAGATGCTTTCAGCGGTTATCTCTTCCGAACGTAGCTAATCAGCGGTGCTCTTGGCAGAACAACTGACACACCAGAGGTTCGTTCACCCCGGTCCTCTCGTACTAGGGGCAAGTCTTCTCAAATTTCCTGCGCGCGCAGAGGATAGAGACCGAACTGTCTCACGACGTTCTAAACCCAGCTCGCGTGCCGCTTTAATGGGCGAACAGCCCA
>JBEGRP010000150.1:0-3118 GCA_041180345.1 Actinomycetota bacterium
CCGATGGAAGCCCAGTCGGACTCTTCATTGGTGACTTCTATACCCGCGATTCAAAGCGTGGTGGGGCCTGGATGAATAACTTTGTTGACCAGAGCCACCTGACCGGCAGCCTGCCGATCGTGCTGAACAACCTCAATATCCCCAAGCCACCTGCCGGCGAGCCTACCCTGCTAACTCTGGACGAGGTAACGACCCTCTTCCATGAGTTTGGTCACGCTCTTCACGGGCTCTTCTCGAATGTGACCTACCCGCACTTTTCCGGCACCAGCGTCCACCGAGACTTCGTGGAGTTCCCGAGCCAGGTAAACGAGATGTGGCTGATGTGGCCAGAGGTACTTGCGAACTACGCGAAGCACTACGAGACCGGCGAGCCAATGCCTCAGGCGTGGGTGGACAACCTAAACGCCAGCCGCATCTTCAATGAGGGATTCAGCACAACTGCGTACCTTGGCGCTGCCATTTTGGACCTGGCCTGGCACGAACTTGAAGCCGGCAGTACGGCTGAGGCCATCACCCCGGCGGACGTAGAGGAGTTCGAGGCGCGTGCGCTGGCAGACTATGGATTCGATTTCGCCCCGGTTCCAGTTCGGTACCGAAGCACTTACTTCTCACACATCTTTGCTGGCGGTTACTCCGCCGGATACTACGGCTACATCTGGAGCGAAGTGCTGGACGCTGACACCGTCGACTGGTTCAAGAACAGTGGCGGACTGACACCAGCAAACGGTAAGCGTTTCCGCGACTTACTACTGTCGCGTGGCGGAAGCGAAGAAGCCATGGGAATGTACCGAAAGTTCCGTGGACAGGACGCCGCAATCGAACCGCTGCTGAAGCGCCGCGGCCTCATCTAACGGATCGGGCTAGCTGGTTCGGCGAGATCTAGCGAGAAGCTGGACCCGCCATACCAAGACGCCAGCGGTAAGCGCCCAGAACGCCGCACCAATCCCCCATGGCGCAATTCCCGATGCTCCGACCAGAAATGCCACAACCGCAGGCATTCTGAGGTCGTCCGTGGCAGTAATTTCCTTGAGTGCGCCGCCCATTGTTCCAAGCAGGGCCAGGCCGGAGGCAGCCAGAATCAAGACTCGAGGAGTCTCTAGAACAAAGGCAACAACGGGGGCTGCAACTACTGCCAAAACCAGGTAGGCAACGCCTCCCCAGACGCTAGCCAGCCAACGCCGTTCAGGTTTCTCATGGGCGTGCTCGTTCGCGTTCAATGCCGCAGTGATTGCTGCCAAATTCAGGGCATAACCACCAAAGAATGAACCTGCAATCGTTACCAGACCGGTGGCAGTGAGCGCCGGACGGAATGGCACCTGGAAGCCATAACTGCTCATTATTGCAATGCCAGGAATGTTTTGACTTGCCATGGTCACCAGATAGAGCGGGATTGCCACTGAGATAACGGCGGTCCACTCGAACTGTGGCGAGATCAACTGGAATTGCGGGAAGAGCACTACCTGGCTCAGGTCTGCAGGCATCAGCCACGCAATCAAGCCATAGGACAACACGATGGCTACCGGCGCCGCCCAGATTGTGGCGAAACGGAAAAGCACCAACCACACCAGCAGCACGGGCACAATCACCATTGGATACTGGACTACGGCCTGAAATGGCGAGATGCAGAAACTAAATATCACTCCGGCCAGCATGGCATTTGCAATCGGCTTGGGGATGCTGGAGACCGCCTTGCCCAGCTGCGGCCAGAGTCCGGTCAAGACCAGCAGCAGACCGGTTATCAAGAACGCGCCCACCGAGGCGGAGAAACTCAGATGCAACACTCCGGCGGATACCAGCATCGCAGCGCCCGGCGTGCTCCAGACGATTGACAGCGGCATCTTGTAGCGCCAGCTAAGAAAAATAGAGAGTGCTGCATAGCAAACAATCATCAAGACGATTGCGCTGGCGGTCTGGGCCTTATTTGCGCCAACAGCCGTTAGTGCGGCCAGAGCAACGCCTAAAGATGCCGCTGTGCCAGTTGCACTTGCCACCAGTCCGGCGAGTATCGGTGCCTTATGGTCACGGAGGTCAATCACCAGCGGCGCCTATCTTGCTTGAGCGGTTAAGCCGACTTGCGGCTGGTTTTCTGAGGCAGGATTCGTGGTGCCGCGCCCTCGGTGACAACCTCTTTAGTCACCAGCACAATGCCGGCGAACTCGCTGCCCGGGATTTCGAACATTATCGGACCCAAGATATCTTCGAGAATCGACCGAAGCCCGCGAGCTCCGGTTTCGCGCTTGATGGCCAAATCCGCGATGGCATCCAAGGCCTCAGGCTCGAACTCAAGTTCAAAGCCATCCAGTTCGAACATGCGCTGATACTGCTTGACCAGAGCGTTGCGAGGCTTCGTCAGAATCTGAAGCAGGGCGGCACGGTCCAACTCGGTCACCGAGGCGATAACTGGAAGGCGGCCGATGAACTCTGGGATGAGGCCGAATTTCCGAAGGTCTTCAGCCTGAATCTGAGCGTAAAGGTCGCTCTGCGCGGCCGCACCTTCAATTTCGGCACCGAAACCGATGCCCTTCTTGCCAACGCGTGAGTTGATAATCTCCTCGATGCCCGCAAAGGCTCCGGCAACGATGAAAAGAATGTTGGTGGTGTCCAGCTGAATGAACTCCTGCTGCGGGTGCTTACGACCACCCTGAGGTGGCACCGAGGCCACCGTTCCTTCCAGGATCTTCAGTAGTGCCTGCTGAACTCCCTCGCCGGAAACGTCGCGGGTAATCGACGGGTTTTCGGCCTTGCGGGAAATCTTGTCGATCTCGTCGATGTAGATGATGCCCTGCTCCGCCAGTTTGACGTCACCGTCGGCCGCCTGAAGCAACTTCAACAGAATGTTCTCGACGTCTTCGCCGACATAGCCGGCCTCGGTGAGTGCGGTGGCATCGGCAACAGCGAAAGGGACATTCAGGCGCTTGGCAAGGGTTTGCGCCAGGTAAGTCTTGCCGCAGCCCGTCGGACCCACCATAAGGATGTTGCTCTTAGCAATTTCGATGCTGTCGTGGTCCTTGCCGGCAGCCGTGAGGGTTCCTCGGCTACGAATTCGCTTGTAGTGGTTGTAAACCGCCACGGAGAGCGACCGCTTGGCGGCCTCCTGGCCGATTACATACTCGTCAAG
>JBEGRP010000151.1:0-3118 GCA_041180345.1 Actinomycetota bacterium
AAGATGGAGCAGCAGATCGACTCGCTGAGCCCAGAGACCACCAAGCGCTACATGCACAACTACAACTTCCCTCCTTACAGCACCGGTGAAGTTGGTCGTGTTGGTACCCCGAAGCGCCGCGAAATCGGTCACGGTGCCCTGGCAGAGCGCGCTCTGGTTCCAGTGCTCCCAACCCGCACCGAGTTCCCATACGCCATCCGTCAGGTTTCGGAGGCTCTGGGCTCGAACGGTTCCACCTCGATGGGTTCGGTCTGTGCATCGACCCTGGCTCTGCTCAACGCCGGTGTTCCACTGAAGGCTCCAGTTGCGGGTATCGCAATGGGTCTGATCTCGGACACCATCGAAGGCAAGACCGAGTACGTGGCGCTGACCGACATCCTTGGAGCCGAGGACGCCCTCGGTGACATGGACTTCAAGGTCGCCGGTACCAGCGAGTTCATCACCGCTATCCAGTTGGACACCAAGCTCGACGGCATCCCTGCTTCGGTTCTGGGCGGCGCGCTGCACCAGGCCAAGGAAGCCCGTCTGCACATCCTGTCGGTCATGAACCAGGCCATCAGCGAGCCAGATGAGATGGCTCCAACCGCTCCACGCGTTATCGCCGTGAAGATTCCGGTTGACAAGATCGGTGAGGTCATTGGTCCAAAGGGCAAGATGATCAACCAGATTCAGGAAGACACCGGCGCTGACATCAGCATCGAGGACGACGGCACCGTTTACATCGGCGCAACCGACGGTCCTTCGGCTGAGGCTGCCCGCGCGGCAATCAACGCCATCGCCAACCCACACGTACCAGAGATTGGCGAGCGCTTCCTCGGTACCGTTGTGAAGTTGGCGACCTTTGGTGCCTTCGTCAGCCTGATCCCAGGCAAGGACGGCCTGCTGCACATCAGCGAGCTCAAGAAGCTTGCTGGTAAGCGCGTCGAGAACGTCGAAGACGTCCTCGAGGTCGGTCAGAAGATTCAGGTTGAGATCACCAAGATCGATGACCGCGGCAAGCTCTCGCTGTCGCCAGTCGTCGAGGGTGGCGAAGAAGCAGCCGACGAGGACGCCGAGTAATCGGTTCCCCGCTAGCATTCTTCAATGACTGAAATTCTGTTTCCACTGGATCAGAACGAACTATCGTTCACCGCTTCGGGAGGCAGTGTGGTTCGCCGCACTGTTCTCCCGAGCGGTGTTCGCGTTTTAACCGAGACCGTTCACGGAGCCGCTAGCGCTTCGGTTTCGTTCAACGTGGCAGTTGGTTCGCGCGATGAGACCAACGGCCACTACGGCAGCACCCACTTCCTGGAGCACCTGCTGTTCAAGGGAACCACCAAGCGCAACGCGCTTGACATCGCAATCGCCTTTGACTCGGTGGGTGGTTCATCCAACGCCGCCACTGGCAAAGAGCACACCAGTTACTACGCTCGCGTCCAAGATAAAGCTCTTCCGCTTGCCGTGGACGTAATTGGCGACATGCTGACCAGCAGCCTGATTGATCCGGTTGAGTTCGAAAACGAGCGCACCGTGATCTTGGAAGAGCTCGCGATGAATGACGACGACCCCGAGGACGTCGCACATGAAACTTTCTTCGAGACCGTGTTGGGGGACCACCCGTTGGGACGCCCAATCGGTGGCAACGAGAAGACCATCACCGAGGTCACTCGCGACGCGGTTTGGGAACACTACCGCGCTAACTACCGGCCGCAGGATCTGGTGGTCGCTGCCGCCGGTGGAGTCGACCACAACCACCTGATTGAAATGGTCGAGAAGTCGCTGACCGAGGCCGGCTGGGACCTCTCGATTGCAGCTACTCCGCGGCCCCGCCGCGACACCACTCCGGTCGATATTGCATCCTCGGCTGCTCTCAAAGTCATCAACCGCCCGACCGCTCAGGTCAACATCTTGGTCGGCAGTCAGGGCCTCGTTGCAGATGACCCTCGCCGCTACGCGATGGGAATCCTGAACACCGTGCTCGGTGGTGGGATGTCCAGCCGTCTCTTCCAGGAGATCCGCGAGAAGCGCGGCTTGGCCTACTCGGTGTATTCCTTCAACCAGGGCTACAGCGATGGTTCGGTGTTTGGCCTCTACGCCGGCTGTTCTCCAAAGAAAACCCGTGAGGTCACCGAGTTGATGATTGCCGAGTTCCAGAAGGTGGCAGACCACGGCATCACCGAGGAGGAGCTACTGCTTGCCAAGGGCAACATCAGCGGTGGCCTGGCCTTAAAGTACGAGAGCACTCAGGCTCGCATGAGCCGCCTGTTCAGCGCCGAGATTGTCACGGGCGAGTTCATCGACTTGGACACCACCCTCGCAGCGTTTGATTCGGTTACCCTGCATCAGGTACGCGAACTTGCCGCCGAGATCGCGGGACGCAGCCGCACCATCGTTGCGGTTGGCGAGTGCCAGGAAGCTGACTTCGCCGGTCTGTACTAGTCCTGATTGGCTGCCGAGATTAGGCAGCCTCCCAAGTGCTTGGCAAAATAGTCTCTAAGACACCGAAGGAATCACCATGAGCATCAAAGTTGCAGTCGTAGGCGCTACCGGCCGAATGGGCAAGCTGGCCCTGGAGCTAGTTGATGCCGCCCAGGACCTGACCCTGCACGCTGCTCTGGATTCCAAGAGCGATCTCAGCCTGGTTCTCGGTGCAGATGTGGTCTTCGACGTCACGCTTCCCGAAGTCAGCCCAAAGGTTGTCGAATTCGCCGTGGCCAATGGACTCAAGGTCGTGGTCGGCACCAGCGGTTGGTCGGCCGCAAAGCTGGCTCTCGTCGAGAAGCAGTTGTCTACCGCACCAGCCGGCGCCGCTGTCATCATCATTCCTAACTTCTCCATCGGCTCGATGCTGGCAACCAAATTTGCCGCCGAGGCAGCTAAGTTCTATGAATCGATGGAAATCGTCGAGGCGCACCACGCCGGCAACGCTTCAGCCGAAGGGCTGCGCGCGGCGGACTAACTAACAAAGTATTCACGTGGGGGGATGAAGAGAGGCCGAATGGAAAAATTATGTGCAATCATTGGCAGGGAGATTTTCCGGCTAAAGATACCGCAGAAGATACCTTCCACGGAACGGCACCCGTTGGCTCTTTCCCTTCTAACGGCTACGGCTTGAGTGATATGGCAGGCAATGTCTGGG
>JBEGRP010000152.1:0-3094 GCA_041180345.1 Actinomycetota bacterium
TCGGCGGTCAGTTTGGGGTAGCCGGTCTTGTCGGCACCAGCAGCGGCATCGGCGATGTTGGCCAGCCCAAAGTCCTTCAGAACAGCACCCAGGAAGGTCTTGCTGGTGGCCGAGTAGTAGGTGTTGTCCAGCTCGACGAAGGTCTTGGTGTGCGGGAATTTGTAGGTAGCCACGATGTCGGCAATCTTCGCCTTCATGCTCTTGACCAGGGTGGCAGCCTGCGCCTTGTGGCCGGTCAGTTGGCCCAGAGTCGCAAACTCGGTGAAGGCTTGCTTGATGTTGTTTGGGGTCTGTTCCACCCAAACCTTGATGCCCAGTTTTTTCAGATTCTTGGCCACCGAGTTCGCTGCCGTGGCGTTGGCCTGCAGGATCACCAGGTCGGGCTGGTAGCCGGCGATGGCCTCGACGTTTGGAGTGAAGCTGCTGAGCTTGGTGGTGGGAACCCCCGCCGGGAAGTTGGAGTTGTCGTCCACGGCGATGACCTGCTTGCTGGCTCCGATGCCCCACAGAATCT
Source organism: Actinomycetota bacterium (assembly GCA_041180345.1). Lineage (GTDB taxonomy): Bacteria > Actinomycetota > Actinomycetes > Actinomycetales > Microbacteriaceae > Rhodoluna. Next base: position 515 of record JBEGRP010000152.1, read on the forward strand.
CGGTGGCCGATGGCGAAAGCGAGATGATCCGAGACGGGGCTTTGGGGGCAGCTTGGGCCGGGGTGGTGATTGCGGCAGGCGCTATAAGTGCTGCTGCGACGACTATCGCAGTGCGCGCGCGGAATTTGTCGTGCGAAAACAAACCCATACCTTCTTCCGAGGTTGGTTGCTGACGTTTCGCCGAGGCGACCTGGCTTACAAGTTTGGGCTTGCATTACAGTTGCGGGACAGCGCCGGAATCTAACCGGACTTCGCTGGTCGAAACGTGTGACCCCTGGTGGGGCTACCTAACAAGTCTAGGTGACTAGTCCGTCAGGGTAATGGTCACGCGACGCAGGTGCGACGCCTCGACGGTCTCCTGCCCGGCCTTGGAAGGCAGCTTTCGCAAAGACTTTCCGATTCCGCCAGCGGCCTGGGTCACAGCATAGTTACACGCGTTGGTGGCACGGCTGCGCGACAGCGCGTAGTCGGTCTTAAGAACTGTCGGACCCTCGGTGTAGCCGATGCACTCAACGTTCTTGTAGTCGCTGTACTTCTTCAGGAAGGCATCGATCTGCTTTTTGATGGCCTTGGTCAGAATAGGTGAACCATCCGCAAATCCGCTGATTGTGACGGTCACCGGTGGCCGCTTGACCGGCGGATTCTTGGTCCACTGGGCATACAGAGTCAGGTCACCAAGGTCGGTTGGGCAGAGCGGGCTAGCCGAAGAGCTTCCGCCGGTGGCAGCTGCGAACCAGCCGGTGAAGGTGTAGCCATCCCGGGCGGGCGCAGCAGGTAGATCCAGGCAACCCGCGGTCTGGTAGGTGCCATCCGCAACGGGCGAACCACCCTGCGCATCGAAAGTGACCTTGTAACCGTTTGGTTTCCACTGGGCAAAGACGGTGACGTCGTTAGTTACACCGGGCGTATGTGGGGAAGCCAGTGGGCTGCCGTCCTTAGCCGCACCGAACCAGCCAATAAAGCTGTAGCCCGGCCTAGTTGGCGCCGCGGCTAGATTCACCGAACCACCAGTTTGGAAGGTGGAGGCTGGTACCTCGGTGCCGCCCTGGGAGTCGTATTTCAGAACATAGTTGTTGGCGGTCCAACGTGCGTAAAGGGTGGCCCCACCGGCTGGCGCGGCATATGGAGACGCAACTGTGGCGCCACCATCAGGCGATACTGCCCAACCTGCAAAGGTGTAGCCCGGCCTAGTCGGCGCGCCAGCCAGGGTCACCGAGGAACCGTGCGTGTAGGTGGCCGATGGGACCACCGAGCCGCCAGCACTGTTGTAGTTCAAGAGATAGCTGTTGGGAGTCCAGTGGGCATAGAGCGTGATGCCGCTGTCTCCGGTTGGGCAGTAAGGAGATGGCAACAGCGAGTGTGCGTCTGGGGCAACGAACCAGCCAACGAAGGTGTAACCCGGGCGGCTTGGACCATCCGGCAGGGCGAAACAGATATTGCTGTTGTAGCTCTGAGTTGGAGGGTTAGGGCCGCCACCATTTCCGTCGAAGTAGACCGGGTAGGTTGGAGCTGGGGGTGTAGGAGCGGGAGTGTTAGCAGTCCACTGGGCGTAGAGTGTCACACTGGCCGTGAAGGGGTAGTTTGCGCCGTCCGCATAGGCAGTACCGGAGCCATTCGAGGCATCGTTCCATCCGCCGAAACTGTAGCCAGAACGGGTGTAGGCGTTAGTTGTTAGAGCGGCGGCTGTTGAACTGGTTTGGTTGCCCATGGTCCCAGATCCACTGTTCGCATCAAATGTAACTGTGAAACTCGGTGAGCCACCACCCGTGGTTTGGAAGTTAAGAACCGAACCGATTCCACGGTTTCCATTTGTGTCTGTAGCGATGACCTGGAAATAGTAGGTCGTACCCGCAGTTAGGCCGGTGAGCGCAAGCGAAACCGATTGGGCGCCAAGGTTGAGAGCCTGAGTTGCTGGCGTGGTGTTTGCACAGGTCTGACCACTACTCAACAGTCCGCTAGTCTCGGTGGCACTTGTCGAATAGCAAATTTGCAGGTTTCCGGTGGTTATGTTCGAGCCAGTACGAGCCTGAGTGGTGATCGAACCATTCAATGTGGCACCGGTGTTGGTCACCGAGGTTGCGGCGACAGTTGTCGCATCCGGGGCCCATGGGCTTGAGGCTGTGGGGCAGCTGGCACCATCATTAGGCGAACTCGGCGTGTTCGCGGATGCAACATGGGACGCGGTGATTGTGGTGGCTGAGCCTTGCATATCGGCCGCGGTTACCGAGATCAGTTCGGCTGTGTTGTTGTCGAAGAAGTAACCGTTACCAGCGCGATCTACGTACGCGGCTCCCCAAGAGTCGTTGGAGTTGAAGTTGTTGGTGAAGGTCTTGGTTGTTACATTCAGCGTGCTTAGGCCAGCGTTAAAAGTGGCGATGTACAAGGTGTTACCGCCAACGCCATAGGCCATTTTGGTTCCGGGATCGAAGGCAATGTCTGCGGCACCCCAAGCCGCGCCTGTGTCAGGGAACGATGCAACGGTTGGAGGTGTAGTCGTGAGGTCAATGGTTGTGAAGCCGCCATTGGTGTCGTTCGTGAGCATTCGGTTATCCGCGATGAAGGTACCGCCTGTACTCTTAG
>JBEGRP010000153.1:0-3087 GCA_041180345.1 Actinomycetota bacterium
GTTGAAGTCGCTGACCAAGCCGCTGGGGTTGACTCTGGGTGCGCCAAAGATCGATCCGGATGGCATTCACAAGTGCCTACTCTCGGGGATGCTGAGCCACATCGGTTTGCGGCAACTCACCGAGAAGCACGCGGCCGATAAGTCCGCCGGCAAGGGCAAGGATGCGGCGGGTACTGCGAAACGCCAGTCGAATGAGTATCTGGGGTCTAGCGGCACCAAGTTTGTGATCTTCCCGGGTTCTGCGCTGGCGAAGAAGCCACCAGCCGCGGTGATGAGCGCCGAGTTGGTTGAGACCAGTCGCTTGTTTGCGCGCATGAATGCGGCCATTGACCCCGAGTGGGCCGAGAAGCTGGCCGGCGATCTTTGCAAGCGCCAGTATTCCGAGCCGCACTGGGAGAAGTCGCAGGGTGCCGTGATTGGCTACGAGCGAGTGACTCTGTACGGCGTGCCGATTGTGGCAAGCCGCAGGATTCAGTTCAGTCGCATCGATGCCGGGTATTGCCGGGAGTTGTTCATCCGTCACGCTTTGGTGGATGGCGAGTGGGATTCGAAGCAGGCGTTTGATAGGGCCAATCGCGCGTTGATTCGCGAGCTGGAGGCGCTGGCCGAGCGTTCTCGCAAACCACAGTTGATCCCAGACGAAGAGGACATGTTCCGCTTCTATGACGCCAGGGTGCCGGCGGAAGTGGTTTCGACTCGCAGTTTTGAGGGTTGGTGGAAGCAGGCTCGTCGCAACACTCCGGAGTTGCTGACCGCGACCCGCGAGGACCTGCTGGGCGAAGAGCAGACGCATCACGATGAGCGGGAGCACCCTTCGGTGTGGCAGCACGGCGGCCAGCAGCTGAAGTTGCACTATCGCTTCGATCCGGGCGCCGTGGATGACGGTGTCACGGTGGAGGTTCCGCTGCCGCTGCTGGCGGGGCTGCAGCCCGACGCCTTCGACTGGCTGGTTCCGGGCATGCGCTTGGAGTTGGTTTCGACCCTGATCAAGAGTTTGCCGAAAGCCATCAGGCGCAACGTGGTGCCTGCCAACGACTGGGCTGCGAAGGCGCTGGCCGCGCTGCCGGCCGAGCCAACGGGCAACCTGCTTGCCGTGCTGGCCGAGACCCTGCAGCGCCTGTCCGGCACTTTGGTTTCGGCCGGTGACTTCGACGTCTCAAGACTGACGGACGGCCTCAAGATGACGTATCGCGTGGTTGATGCGCGGGCCAAGACGGTTGGTGTTGGCACCGACCTAGCGGCACTCCAGGCCAAGTTGGCGTCAAGTAACCGCGATGCCGTGGCTGCGGTGGCTGCCAAGGTACACAGCGACATCGAGCGTGCCGGGTTGACCGGCTGGGACTTCGACAGCCTGCCGCAGAGCATTGAGTCAAAGCACGGGGCCAACGTGGTGCGCGCGTTCCCGGCGCTGGTGGCGGTTGGCAAAGGGCAAGCCGGCGTTGCCGACATCCGCCTCTTCAGCACCCAGGCGGAACAAGCGGCAGCCCATCCACGCGGTGTTCGTGCCTTGGTCCAGGCTGGTGTCCAGTCCCCCGCCAGCTACGTCAAGGAACACCTGACCCAGCAGGAGAATCTGGCGCTGGTGACCGCGCCTTACCCGAGTTTCAATGCGTTTATCGATGACGTGATTGCGGCTTCGATCGACCGTGAACTGCGCAAGATTCAGCTGGATGGCCTGATTTTCACCAAGGCGGAGTTTGAGCGGTTGCGCTCGGCGGTTCAGTTGAATCTGATGGATACGGTGTTCGACACCAGTGCTCTGGTGGCGAAGATCATGGTGGCGGTTCGCGAGGCCGGCAAGGCCATCGGCGACACCAAGGCTTTCGCGTTCCTCTCGGTCTTGGCGGCCGAGAAGGCGCACCTGGATGAACTGGCTCACCCGGTGGTTGCTGGCGGCCAGGGTGGTGGCTTTGTCTCGCTCGCTGGGTTGGATCGTCTGCCACGCATTTTGGTTTACGTGCAGGCGGTCAAGCGTCGCGTCGAGCAGTTGAACGACAACCCCGGTCGCGATCGTGCCGGTCAGGTAGAGCTAGATCAGGCGCTGGCGCTGGTTGCTGCTTCTGGTGCTTCGGAGGCCGTCAAGAGGTCCGCACGCTGGATGGTGGAAGAGTTGCGGGTCAGCCTGTTCGCCCAGCATCTGGGGACTTCGGAGCCGATTTCGGTGCAGCGAATCAAGAAGGCGCTGGGGGCTTAGGCCTGCGCCTACCCCGCCGCCCTGAAACTGCACGCCGGCCCAGACAACGTGGGTGATGTGTGAGGGGTAAGGGTTGTGTTTCTCGATGTACTACGTCTATGTTGTGTCAGCGGGGGTAGTGAGTCACCTGCCACAACTTACAAGTAGTAGATCGCAAACTTAACTACCTAACCCACCAACATCACCGAAGTTGTGGCGCGCTTGGCCCGGGCGGAATGGGCCTAAGCGCGCAGCTGGTAAACCCAAGCCTCGACAACGCCATCGGTGGTTTGCACCTGGGTCAGAACACGCTCGTATCCTTCTCCCTCGAAATCGTCTAAGCGCTGCCAGTGAGGTCCAAACTCGGAACTCGTCAAAAGGTCGACGAAGACTTCGTCGCCGTTTTCGTCGAGCCTGATTCCTGGAAAACCAAACTCAGCACCCCAACCGGCCTGGTGGAGGACACCGAGGACCGATCCGGTGGTCCACTCACCCGAAATCATTTGAACGTGATGATGATTAGGCTTGCCCGGCCCCAAAGTTCCATAAACCGCGAGGCGTTCGACACCTGCCTTAGCTGTGGGCGAAGGCATGGCGATTCGAGCCTCGCGCTTCTCTTCCATGATGAGTTGAGCATTGTGGGCGTGTGGGTGGAAAATCTCGTTTATAGCGCCCATTGCCGCACCCGCGGTATTGCCGCCGTAGCGCTTTCGCCTGCCGCCGTTCGCCATTGCGGCCCGCCGAGCCAGCACCCATCTACGCACTGAAACCGCAACCGCCAGAATCACCAGCGAGACCGGGACAGCCGGGCCGGGAACGGTGAATGCCAACGCCCAGCAGAGCAAGAAACCGAGCAACGCGGCCCAGCGCGGGATGACCCGGTCAACCTTGCCCTGGCGCAGTGCCGATAGGTG